>JBAVKA010000194.1:0-10871 GCA_049688075.1 Gammaproteobacteria bacterium | reverse complement strand
GGCGAAGGCCGGATAGCCCTGCCGGACCAGCGTCTGCAGCAGGGGATGGTCCGGGTGATGGGTCTGGATGACAACGTGTCCGGACCGGTCGCGGCGTCCGGCGCGCCCGGCCACCTGAATGATCAGCTGGGCCATGCGTTCGCTGGCGCGGAAGTCGATGCCGAACAGGCCCTGGTCGACATTGAGGATGCCGACCAGCGTGACATCGGGAAAATGATGGCCCTTGGCCAGCATCTGGGTGCCGAGCAGGATACGCCCGTGGCCGGCGCGTGCCTGCTGCAGCAGGCTGGCAAGCTGGCCCTTGCGGCGCGTGGTGTCGCGGTCGATACGCAGTCGCTCCACCTCCGGGAAGTGTTCGGCCAGCGCCTGCTCGACCCGCTCGGTTCCCTGGCCGAGCGGGCGCAGGTCCTCGCTACCGCAGGCCGGACAGCAGGTATCAGTCGGTCGCTGGCTGCCGCAATGGTGGCAGCGCAGCTGGTCTTCTGCCTGGTGCACGGTCATGCGGGCATCGCAGCGCGCGCAGCCGGCGATCCAGCCGCAGTCGTGGCAGATGAGCGTCGGGGCATAGCCGCGGCGGTTGAGAAACAGCAACACCTGTCCGTCCTCGGCGAGATGGCTGCGGATGCGCGCGAGCATTCCCCGGGACAATCCGTGCTCCAGTGGTTGACGGCGCAGATCGAGAATCTCGTAGGAGGGCAGGCCGGCGGAGCCGGTCCGCTCCGGCAGCAGCAGCAGCCGGTAGCGTGACTGGGAGACGTTGTAGAGACTCTCCAGCGAAGGCGTCGCCGAGCCCAGCACGACCGGCACGGCGAGCTGCCGGGCGCGCCAGACGGCGAGATCACGTGCCGAATAGCGCAGACCGTCCTGCTGTTTCAATGAGGCATCGTGCTCCTCGTCGACCACCAGCACGCCCGGACGGGCGAGCGGGGTGAAGATGGCCGAACGCGTGCCAATGACGATGAGCGCCTTGCCGCTGCCGGCCCGCCGCCAGGCGGCAAGGCGTTCCCGGTCGTTGAGACCGGAGTGTAGCAGCGCGAGCGGAACGCCGAAGCGGCGCCGGAAGCGATCCACCAGCTGCGGGGTCAGCCCGATTTCCGGCACCAGAATCAGGGCCTGACGGCGCTGCGCGATGACCGCGTCGATGATGCGCAGGTACACTTCGGTTTTCCCGCTGCCCGTGACGCCCTCGAGCAGGAACGCGGTGAATTCCCCCAGGGTTTCCCGCACTGCGTCGACGGCTGCCAGCTGGGCCACATTGAGCGCATGCCCCTTCTCGCGCTCTGCCGGCGCGCGGGTGTCGCACGTCGCCAGGGTGCAGGACTCGATCCAGTCCTTCTCGCGCAGGGTGCGCAAGATCCCGGGAGTCGCCTCGATCTCGGCGTGCCGCATGCCTTGCGGTCGGGCGTACAGCTGTCGCAGCACCGCCGCCTGGCGCGGTGCACGCCGCAGCGTGGCCGGATCGATATGTGCGCCGGCAGCGGTGAGTCGCCAGCCGGTATCCTCAGGGTCCGCCGGTGTCTGGCCACGCCGTAACAGCGTGGGCAGCGCCGCGCTCAGGGTCTCGCCGATCGGGTATTGATAGTAGGCGCTGGCCCAGCGCGCCATGGCGAGGACATCGGCGGAAAGCACGGGAGACCGGTCGAGGATTGCCAGTGCGTGTTTCAGGCGCTTGCGGTCAATGTGGCTGTGCGCCGTTACCTCCAGCAGGATGCCGATGGTCGTGCGCGCACCGAAAGGAACGCGCACGCGCATTCCCGGAAGCAGAGCGGCGATGTTCGTTGCCGGGGGTGGGAGGTAATCGAAACTGCGGTGGAGCGGGGAGGGAACGGCAATGGTGAGCAGCGATTCGTTCACGGGATGATTATCACCCAGGCGAAGGCGGCGGAGCGTACCCAGTTATCTCTCATCTCTGAGGCGATTTATGATTAAACAGTGCTAACTCATTCATTCGATTGAGGCCCGTTTGTTATCCACAAATTCTGTGGATAACTTTGTGGACGAATTGTTGCAAATCGCGTCCAAGCCCCGTTTTTCCTGCCCTGTTGTTAAAATGACCATTTTTTATCCACATAATAATTTTTAACAAATACAATGATATGTAGTTAATTATGAAGTTCTCATATACTCGGATAGCAACACTTCGACGTAAATTCAGTACGTGCACTGTGACTGTGCATAAATATATGTTGACAGCTACGTAGGTTTACTTAGCAAGCCCGTCACGGGCGGGCATACTGGCATCAAATGAAACACATCCGAGGGGTAACAGGCCCAGTCAGGGCATGCGGGATTTCGACCGCCGGACACCGGAAGGGTGATTTTACTCTTGTCCCGTCAGCATCTTCTATCACCTGGCCGGCGCTTCGGTCGGGTGGTCTGATTACAGCTGCTTGATGGCCTGGATCAGTTCCCCGGTCATTCCCGCCCCGTCGCCGTAGAGCATGCGTGCATTGTCGGCGTAGAACAGGGCGTTCTCGACACCCGAGAACCCCTTGCCCTGACCGCGCTTGACGATGATGACATTCTTCGCCTGGTCCACGTTCAGGATCGGCATGCCGTAGATGGGGCTCTCCGGGTTGGTGCGGGCCATGGGATTGACGACATCGTTGGCGCCGATCACCAGCACCACATCTGTTTGCGGGAACTGGGCGTTGATTTCCTCCAGATCGTAGAGGCGGTCATAGGGCACGTCGGCCTCGGCGAGCAGCACGTTCATGTGCCCGGGCATGCGCCCGGCAACCGGATGGATGGCGAACTTGATGTCGATACCCCGGTCCAGCAGCACCTGCATCAATTCCTTTATCTTGTGCTGGGCCTGGGCCACGGCCATGCCGTAGCCGGGGACGACGATAACCCGCTCGGCGTAGGCCATCATGATACCCGCATCGGTTACGTCGATCGGTTTGAGGCTGCCTTCCACGGTCCCTTCTTCCTCGCCGTGTCCCTCACCGAAGGAGCCGAACAGCACGTGGCCGATGGAACGGTTCATCGCCCGTGCCATCAACTGGGTGAGCAGCGTGCCGGCCGCGCCCACCACCGTGCCCGCGATGATCATGGCGGCATTGTTGAGCACGAAACCCTCGACCCCGACGGCGAGGCCGGTGAGCGCGTTGTAGAGGGAGATGACCACCGGCATGTCGGCCCCGCCGATGGGCAGCGTTTTCAGTACGCCGAAGGCGAGCGCCAGGGCGAAGAAGACCAGCAGGACGATGCCAGCGGTGTCACCGGTACTGATGATCAGGCCTCCGGCGATGAGCGCCAGGACGAACACCACCAGATTAATCTGATGCTGAAACGCGAAGCGCAGCGGTCGCCTCATCAGACCCTGCAGCTTCGCGAAGGCGATGATGGAACCCGAGAACGACACCGACCCGATCAGCGCGCCCAGCAGGGCCAGCGTAAGGAAAAAGTCGGAATGAAAGTTACCCTTGAGCAGTTCCACTGCAGCGATCGCGGCGGCACCGCCGCCGCCCATCCCGTTGTAGAGGGCGATCATCTGGGGCATGTTGGTCATGGCCACCCGCTTGCCGGACCACCAGGCCGCGACACCGCCGATGGTGATGGCGACAGTTATGAGCAGGTAATTGTCCATGCCCGGCCAGAAGAAGGTGATCAGGGTGGCGACCAGCATGCCGGTACCGGCCCACAGGATGCCCCCGCGCGCCGTCAGCGGCGAGCTCATGCGCTTCAGTCCGAGGATGAAGAGTACGGCCGCGAGGAAATAACTGATCTCGATGACGGTATCCATCAGCGTTTGTCCCTGCCCTTGCTGCTTTTGAACATCTCCAGCATGCGGTCCGTGACCACATAGCCGCCGACGGCGTTGCCGGCCGAGAGCATCACGCCGAAGAAGCCGATGAACCGCTCGAGTGTTGTGTCTGCATGTCCCAGGGCGACCATGGCGCCGACCAGCACGATGCCGTGAACGAAATTCGAGCCCGACATCAGCGGCGTGTGCAGGATGACCGGCACCCGGCTGATCACCTCGTAGCCGGTGAAGGCGGCGAGCATGAAAATATACAGGGCGGTGAATCCCTCGATCATGAGTGTGTCTCCACGAATTCCCGCGTCTGCGGGTGGCGGATCTCGCCTGCATGGGTCATCACAGAGCCGGCGACGATCTCGTCGTCCCAGTCCGGCCGGATTTCCCCGTCGCGGACGATAAGAGGCAGGAAGTTGACCAGATTCTTGGCGAACATCTCGCTCGCGTGCACCGGCAGCATGGCCGGGACATTGAGGGGGCCGTAGATGATCACGCAGTTGTGCTCGATGCGGTGGCCGGGTTGGGTGAGCTCGCAGTTGCCGCCGCTGTAGGCGGCCGTGTCGATGATCACCGAACCGGGCTTCATCACCTCCACCATGGCTTTCGAAATAATGCAGGGCGCGCGCTTGCCCGGCACGCCGGCGGTGGAGATGATGGCATCGGCCTGGGAGACGTGCTGGCTGAGCACCGCCACTTCCTGCTGCTTCTCCTCCTCGGTGAGTTCCCGGGCATAACCGCCGCTGCCCTGCGCGGTGACCTGCACGTCCACGAATTTCGCGCCGAGCGATTCCACCTGTTCGCGGGTTTCCGGGCGCACGTCGTAGGCCTCGACGATCGCGCCGAGGCGCTTCGCCGTGGCGATGGCCTGCAGTCCGGCCACGCCGACGCCGACCACCAGCACCCGCGCCGGACGGATGGTCCCGGCAGCCGTGGTCAGCATGGGAAAGAAGCGCGCCGTGAGTTCTGCCGCCAGCAGCGCGGCCTTGTAGCCGGCGATGTTGGCCTGCGAGGAGAGCGCATCCATGCCTTGGGCGCGCGAGAGTCGCGGGACCAGCTCCATCGCGAAACTGGTGATGCCCCGCTCGCGCAGCAGCGCGGTCCGTTCCGGGTATTCATAGGGATGCAGGAAACCGATAACGATCGTTCCCTCGCGCAGCCTGGCGATGGCCTCGGGTGCCAGCGGTTGCACCGTGAACACGATGTCGGCTTCGGCGAAGAGCGTGTCGGCATCGGGGACGATGCGGGCCGATGGGTATTCGCTGTTGCGGTAGAAAGCGCCCAGCCCGGCATCGGACTGGATCAATACCTGCAGTCCTTGTTTGGAAAGCTGTTCGGCAACGCCGGGCACTAGCGCGACGCGCCGTTCTCCAGGAACGGTTTCTTTGGGTATGGCCACGCTTATCGGCATCGTGATCTCCGAATGCACTTGTCGTGTGAGACATGAGACCGGGGTCAATCGAAGCTTTAAGCCTGTCGTGTCCCGCGGCATGCAGACCGGACGCAGAACGCTTTCCACACCCCCGCCAGCAAAGCGCGAATATTAGCGGAATTTAATGGGCAGTGACAGTTTTGAATGGTCGGCTGGCGTCGATCGCAGTTCAAGTAAGGCGCAAAACCCTACTTGCCATGCAGGATAAACGGCACCTACCTGTTTACCGTCAGTAGATCGGTGCAGATGACGATCAGTCTCGAGCCGATAACGTCCGCCAGCAACATCGCGAGGTGACTCTATTAGGAAGGAATCCACTCCACGAAGATATTGTTCAGGCGGCGGTCAGGCTGCACTCGGCGATTGTAGGGCCGCGCTTGTTGCCGGTAACGTCGATCTGTGACATTTCTCCGATCGGCTATGGGACTCCATTGATTCTCGAAAGGACCGGTTGATAGCGGTTCGCATCTCGTGGTTCCGCTCGGCTGATTCCTGTTTTTAGTACGGCACAATGAATCTCGTATGGCAGGACGCAAGCTGACTTCACTAAAAGGAATCCACTCCACTGAGATATTGTTGATACGACGGTCAGGCCGCACCCGGCGATCATGACGCCACTTCTGCTCCCGAATGCGTCGGTCGGTTACTTTTCTTTGATCCACGTTGACACCCACTTGGCTTTTGAGCATACCATTACCGACACCCTCCAAATTACGGCGCAAACACATCAGCCACGCAGGAGATGGGCGGTGGCATTATTCCTGCCTAAGCCAGTTTCGCGCCAAATTCCTCAACGGCTGAAACTGATTGATAGGATATGCTGCGTCTCACAAACTTATTTAATTAAAGCAAACGACTGTGGAAGGCGCCATTAAGGTATTTAGTTATCTATTTGGCTATGTTGGTGCACAAGCGCTAAAAAATAATATTATTTCATCAGAAACAATAACATAAAGTATTTTCCTCTACGAAACAGATTAGTGATGGCGTGGTGACGCGACTGTGATGACGCAATACAGTGCTTATGCTCCATGAACCCAGGCCAACCTTCCGGCTGAACGCTTACGGCCGCATGGCCACAATGATGACGCTGTGTGTCTGCCTCGAAGGTATTGGCCACTTCTCGCGTCTTGTCATTTGGGTACCTGGCGCGTATGAGTTAACCGCTTCTGGACGTAATTTCATTCATTTATTACTTGTGGAACGTCGTTAGTACCACAAAAATAACAATTCAGTTCAGTGGAGTACATTATGCGGAAGACAGTAATATTTCTGGTGCTCATCTTTATTGTGCCTATTATCTGGTATGTATCATCACTATGGGCGAATAACCGTGCTACGCAGTACCCAGAAAAGGCTGACCTTGCAGCAAGTCTCGAAAATGCGATCAATTGGTTAGAAGCTAATATGAAAGGCGTTGAAAACTACAGAAATCCACCATCGTGGTGGATGATTAAACAGTCTGCCGAAATTTCCAGAAATCCAAGACTGGTTTCCTTTTACAAAAATAACGAGGATAAGCTGCTGAATAACCGGTCGTGGTACATATGGTCGAAAATGTTTAACCCCGATGCATCGGTGAATCTGCCAAATTTAAATACCCTGAACAATCTTCCATACTACGATTATCTCTTTCTTTATGGTTTAACCTGCGATGTTGATCTGGGGAACATGTCTGTAGTTCAACGGCAACTCAACCTGGAATCATGTCCTGCGCATTTCATGCATCCACGCTGCGTGACCTTCCAATTGCTTGGTTTGCGATTTATGCAAAGAAGTAATTGTGGCGATCCTGGTCAGGTTCAAGAACTAATTCGAGGTCTACAGAATATTATTGTCACAGAGCTTACATGGGATACGCGTATCATTGATGCTTACATTCAACGAGTCCTTATGCTGGTTGATTCAGGTGCGATAGATCGCGTTAAACCCGTCTGGATTCAGCGTATCCTAGACGCACAAAATATTGATGGTGGTTGGGATGGCTTGGATCCTATCCTGCGCTTTCCAAATGATAAAGTTCTAGGTTTTTATGGCACGACGATTGTGTATCGCGAGTCGCGCAGTAACTTCGATGCGACGGCAAGAGGCATTTTGCTAATAAGTTTGTTGCTTGATCAATAGGTTTCGTTGCTTGTAAACAAGCATGGCTTGATCCGACCCAGGCACTTCTGACCGGAGTTACAGAAATACGATTGCAGGCCGGCAACGGCAATTATGCTACGTCTCGGAGGTTCACTAGAATCCGGCAAGGGGCAATGACTGCTAAGGCCTGAAAGACGCCATGCCCGTTGAGTCCTCGTGTAACCTGACAGGCCCGCGGCTGAGAGTAAATACGAGGCGTGTGGTGATGCAACCGTGGTTTTCGGCTACACACCTGCCGCTGGCAGGTGATCGCAGCACAGGTGTCGAAGTGAAGGAAAGGACCCTGAGGATGCGGAGCCCGGGCAACCCGGGATGTTAGTTACAAACCACGGTATCGACTTGCGGTTTACAGAACTTCGGCCGCCGCGTTGATTGAATGTCTTGTTTCAACCAACCGGGATGTTCTACGCCTCAGTCTGGATGACCGGAACGCACGTCAGTGGAGACATTCGATTTCCCACCGATGAACCGGGAGAGTGGTAACGATCAGGGCAAACGCCGCATCCGTGGCGGCCGGGCACACGTCCGAACCGTACTGTTCATGGCCATCATTTCGGCGGTGCAGTCAAACCCCGGGTTGAAACGCTACTACACCCGGCTAAAGTCGGCAGGAAAAGCTCCAAAGATCGCGCTGGTCGCCTGTGCCAGAAAACTCATGACCATTCTCAATGTGATGGTCAGAACTGGTCAGCACTGGAATCCTGAATTGGCCTGAACCTATTGACGTGAAATCACAGTCACTGGCTAGGAGGCAGTATAACGACAATATCTCTGAACCGGCGCTGTTGAAAGTGTCATCACCTCAAGCAGCCGTTTGCACATCACATCCATGGGCATTCTTGACTTCGGCAAACTGCAACCATCACGATAGGCCAATAATAATTGGAGGCCGCAATGCTGACACAATCCCGACGGAACCTCATGGCACTGGCAATCGCAGTGTCCGTACTCTCTATTGCGCAGGAAGACCCCTTCGTCCCGACCCAGGCAGCTATGAAGTACTCGCCGAATGTCGGCAGCGACACTCCCGAGCGGGTATTTTTCGGCGATACCCAGCTCGACACCGCCTTTTCGACCGATGCCGGGCTGGTGGGCGCTATCCTGACGCCTGCGGATAGTTACCGGTTCGCCAAGGAGTAGGCAGCATAAACCCTCTTTTCCTCCGCTGAAGCCATCTCCTTGCTGGCGTCCGCACCACCGATCAGCCGTCGATCTGCGGCTTGACGCAGCTTTGACCTGAATTCCAGCGTCGCAGTCCGCCCTGCCACTGACCGCTTTTCCCCGTTACGCGGACCGTTAGGCCAGCCGCCACCGAAGCCGCGCCGCTCGGCATCGCAGCCCCGGAGGTGTTCATTGCGTGGCCCGGCCCAGTCGAACAGCCCCGTCTGGGGCGGCGCCCGGCACGGCGGCCGCCGGGAAACTCCTGGCGCGGCGCCTTTCGCATCGAGGTGGGTGAGTAGCTTCTCGAGAGCCTGCCCCGCGAGCAAAGCGAGTGCTTTGGGTATGATCCGGACCGCGCCACCACAAGCCTGACAGGTCTCGATGTCGCCTAAAGCGCCGGCTGTTGGCTGCTCCCGAATTCCTGCTCACCGCCGAGCCCACAAAAAATAGACTCGGCACCTTTTTAGACCCGGAACCCTTTCCTCGGCACCTTTATTATTGGTTGGGTTCAACCCCTAGTTTCGCTCCAGAAAGACATCCTTATCAGTCATCTTCATTCGCCAGCCCTGCCGTTGCAGCATCGCGAGCACGATTGAGCCTCGTGCATCACCGGTTATCAGAATTTCATACAAGATCAGATCCTGACGATTGAGTTTCAGCAAACACTCCAGGCCCATGGAGACATCCCATGGCAGGGGCATATCGTTGTGCATCATTTTGTAACACAACACCGTGCGCTCACCGGGGTCCGCCGGTAACGCGTGCAACATGGTGGAACGGTTTATCGCCGTGTGCCAGCTTTCGCCACCTTGCCTGAATGCAGGCACGATCTTGCGCATTTCCTCGGGGCAGACCTGAACTGCCAGCCCGTCCAAGGGCCCGCTTTCGTAACCGTAACGGAGCTCAGGTACCGACAGTATTTCGACCGCGCGATCGCGTATGTCATCCCCCAGATTGCCGAGTATCCAAATGCCGGCTGCCTGCTCTTCAATGTCCTCACTCTGCACCATGGCGGCGGCGATGGGACGGGCACGTTCCACGCGATTGAGCGCCAGGTAGCCACTGGGCAAGCGCCGCAGGTAAAAAATCAGCTCGGGTTTTGCCGCGATTTCCAACGCGCGAGTCACCGCGGCTTGATTTCCCGGCATAAACAACAGCGCTACCCATGCCATCCGGTTTATCAGATTTTCACTTTCATCAGTGACATTGAGAATCGGCTGCACGGCTGAGGGGTCGCCGATAAGCGACAGATTCGTAAGCACAGCACCCTGCTCCCGCTCACTGAGCTGCCCAAAGCCTGGATCGGTGAGTTGCGCGAGCAACAGTGGCAATGCCTCGTTGGAACGCAGCACGATCTGACGCGTATAAAATGCTTTGCTGTAGTTGCGTGCGGTGGCCGACTTGGCAACGATCTCAGCTATTGGGATAGGCGGCTTCCCGGCAAGCTGCAAGATGTACCCTGTTTTCATACCATCGAGTTCACGCTGCAGTTTCTCGTTGTCTGGCGCCAAATCCTGTGGGGTGACTTCCCGGGCCGATACCGGCGTCACGAGGCTGCCATACAGAACGACGGCAAGCAGCACAGCGGCAGCGGATCTGAGCAGTTTGTGGATAGTCGTTGGCATTGTGATCTCCCGACGACGTAAATCAGTCATAGGCGGAGTCCGGCCCCAAAGCTAACTGAAAATCGCTTCGATCTTCTGAGTTCAACCCACCAGCTCCAGCCACTCCCCCGCCGGGCCTTCGATCACCGCAACTTTTCTGCCCAGATATGGCAGCAGGTCCACCGTACTCGGGGCTGCACTGAACCTCAGCTCCAGTCGCTCAAGATCGGCCGACCATCGCCAGACGCTCAGGTAAGTATAGGCGAATCAGCGGAGTGTTGTTCGCAGAGTTACTCCTGTGATCTGGTTGCTGAACTGGAAAAGTTTGCAAGCGGGTGATATTGCTGACCGAAATCTTGCTGCGTTCTTGGGCCCAACAGATCGTTTTCGCTCATTCTCTTGCTTGGGCACAAAGGAATCTATGCCGTTCAACGAAGAGCCAACCTGCCATTGCGCGGCGGTTTGACCCGCGGGTATAGCCGGGCTTGTTTAACTACCCGCAGTCCAGACATAACACAATACTTAAGTAATCAGGCAAGGATACTGGCCAGGTAGTAGCGGCAGTGATAAGCAGTGTGTGTGAGGAAAGGATGAACACCTGCGTAAGGGAGGCCTATTCAGCCCTGATATGGACCAACAGCCGTCGGAGTCAGCCAGGTCTTGAAGGGAAGAGGTCTGACGTATCGTGACCTGTTCCGGCTGTAGCCACAGGGAAATTGTGGGCTATGCTACAGGTAATGAATCTCATCGGCTCACAGGACATAACTAC
>JBAVKA010000193.1:0-22918 GCA_049688075.1 Gammaproteobacteria bacterium | reverse complement strand
GTCACGGTCGCCCGGCTACTGCTCGATGTTGGGGTGAATGTCCCCGAAATTCTCGATGAGAGTCCCGATCTGGGGTTTCTGCTGCTCTCCGACCTGGGCAGCCGGTCATACCTTGATGACCTCAACGACGAGACCGTGGAGCGTCTCTATGGCGACGCCATGGGTGCGCTTGCCGCCATCCAGGCCGGCGTGTCGGCGCCTGGTGTCCTGCCCGACTATGATCAGGCGCTGTTGATGCGTGAAATGGCCTTGTTCCGTGACTGGCTGGTGGAGACGCATCTCGGCATCGTGCCGAGCGAGTCGCAATTCGTCATGTTCGAGCAGGCTTTTGCCCGGCTGGCGGAGAACGCCCTCACTCAGCCGCAGGTGTGCGTGCACCGGGATTACCACTCGCGCAACCTGATGGCGACCCGACGCAACAATCCTGGCATCCTCGACTTCCAGGATGCCGTGATCGGACCGGTAACCTACGACCTGGTCTCGCTGCTGCGCGACTGCTACATCGCCTGGCCGCGGGCATGCGTCGAGGCGTGGGCGCTCGGCTACCAGGAGCTGGCGCTGCAGTGCGGCATCCTGCGTGAGGAGCACGTGGATCCAGCGCAGTTTCTGCGCTGGTTCGATCTGATGGGGGTGCAACGCCATCTCAAGGCCGCCGGCATTTTCGCGCGGCTCAGTCACCGCGACGGCAAACCGGGCTACCTGAACGACATTCCGCGCACCCTGGGCTATGTGATCGACGTCGCCCGACGCCATGGGGAAATTGCGGGTCTCGGGGAGTTCATCGAGTCAGAGGTAATGCCCCGGTTGCCGGGGTAGGCACGCGCTGGCCGACTGGTTGCGCAGGACGGGGATGCTATCCTTGGCGCCATGAAAGCCATGCTACTTGCAGCCGGTCGCGGCGAGCGAATGCGACCGCTCACCGATCACACCCCCAAACCGTTATTGCGGGTAGCCGGCCATACCCTGATAGAACATCACATCGAAGCGCTGGCACGCGCCGGTATCCGCGAGCTGGTCATCAACCATGCCCACCTCGGCGCGCACCTGGTCGCAGCCCTGGGCGACGGGTCGGACTATGGTGTTCATATCGACTACTCGGCGGAACCGCCAGGCGCGCTGGAAACCGGCGGCGGCATCTTCAACGCACTGCCGCTGCTTGGCGAGTCGCCGTTCGTCGTGGTCAACGCCGATATCTGGACCGATTACGATTTTGTCGTGCTGCCGCGGCAGTTCGAGAGTCTGGCGCACCTGGTGCTGGTCGACAACCCGGTGCATCACCCGCAGGGCGACTTCGCGCTGGAGAATGGCCGGGTGCGCGATGACAGGCCGTCACGACTGACCTTCAGCGGCATCGGCGTGTATCGTCCCGCCCTGTTTGCGGGCAGCGCGGCCGGGGCGTTTCCGCTGGCGCCGCTGCTGCGCCGCGCCATGGCGGCAGGGCAGGTGAGCGGTGAACGCTATGCAGGCGCCTGGTTCGACATTGGCACCCCCGAACGGCTCGCAGCCGTGAATCGCCGTGTCTGCGAGCTGCACGGGGATGCAGCTGACTCCGAATGGACACCGCTGAGGTAACGTCATGGGACAGGAAATCGAACAAACGCGCTTCACCTGTGCCGATTTCACGAACTATGCCGAACGCCTGCGCCGGGAGACCGAGCTGCTGGATAGCTGGTTCCGGGAGGCGGCGTTCTCCACGCGCGATCGTACGGGAGGGTTTGAACTCGAGGCCTGGCTGATCGACGCCGACGCTCGCCCGGCGCCGGTTAACGCGGCGTTTCTGCAGCGGCTCGACGACCCAATGGTGGTGCCCGAGCTGGCGCGCTTCAACGTCGAGTTGAACGATCATCCGCAGCACCTGTGGGGTTCGGCGCTCAGCCGATTCGAGGCGAGCCTCGGTGCGACCTGGAAGAAATGCCGGCGGGTGGCGGCGGAACTGGATGCTCGGCTGCTGATGATCGGCATCCTGCCGACGTTGCGCCAGGAGGAACTGACGCAGGTCAATATGTCGGATCTCAGGCGTTACCGAGCCCTGAACGAGCAGGTACTGCGGCTGCGGGAAGGACGGCCGCTGGAACTGGACATCCAGGGCCGGGAATGCCTGAAGACCGTCCATGGCGATGTCATGCTCGAATCCGCGACCACCTCCTTCCAGCTGCACCTGAAGATTCATCCCCGTGCCGCGGTGCGCGCCTACAACGCCGCGCAGGTCCTGTCGGCGCCCATGGTGGCGGTGACGGCGAACTCCCCCTTCCTGTTCGGCCATGACCTGTGGGACGAGACCCGCATCCCGCTGTTCGAGCAGTCCGTGGCCGTGGGCGGCATCGCCGGCGCGAGACATGGACCGTTGCGTCGCGTGACTTTTGGCTCGGGCTATGCGCGCAGCTCACTGTACGAATGTTTTCTGGAGAACCAGCAGCACTACCCGGTGCTGTTGCCGATGCGCTTCAACGAGGGTGTGGAACGTATGGCGCACCTGCGCCTGCACAATGGCACCATCTGGCGCTGGAACCGCCCCCTAATCGGCTTCGACTACGATGGTATCCCGCATCTGCGCATCGAACACCGCGTGGCGCCGGGCGGGCCGACAATCACCGATGGCATCGCCAACGCCGCGTTCTTCTTCGGTCTGATGCAGGCGCTGATGAGCGCAGACACCCCGATTGAGACACGGATTGCCTTTTCGCAGGCGCGTGACAACTTCTACGCCGCCTCCCGGCAGGGATTGAATGCGCCGGTGACCTGGTGCGATGCACACCGTGGTCCGCTGCGCGCCCTGCTGCTGGATGAACTGCTGCCACTGGCGCGGGGCGGACTGGCGTCGCTCGAAATCGATGTGGCGGAAAGCGAACACTACCTCGGCATTATCGAGGCGCGTGCGCGCCGGTCCGCAACCGGCACGGACTGGCAGCGCGCCTGGGTTGCCCGGCACGGCATGGACATGGCTGCGCTGACCGAGGCCTACTCCCGGCGTCAGGAGGAGGGCCGGCCGGTGCATGAATGGGGTGTCGAGGAGTTGTGAGGGCGGTCACCGGCTAATCGGCTTGAAATCGGAGGAATGATTGTTGCTCAGAAAAAAATACTGACTTTGCATCATAATATGCGAGAGATCCCATGCCGGGTAACTCCTGTGGTAACCGTTGGCCGCAGGGATGCGGTCGTCGAGCGTACAGGAATGTGGTCACAGCGTGTCACGACAGGAGTTACCCGGCATGGGGCATGGTCAACATTCTTGCTTGCATACTTCATATGCTGAACGAAATTGAAACCCTGCCTGAAGGTCTGCTCGAAGCGCGCGTGGAGAACCTCCACGACCTGCTTGGCGGACCCACGCTGATCCATCTGTCGGGCCGGCAGCCGGAGCCACTGTTCCTTAGTGTGCTGCTGCATGGCAACGAGGATGCCGGTTTTCTTGCCGTCCAGGCGCTGCTGCGCGCCTACGAATCGAAGGAATTGCCTCGCGCACTGTCACTGTTCATCGGCAACGTGAGCGCCGCCCGTGTCGGCAGGCGACGCCTGGACGGGCAGCCCGACTACAACCGCATCTGGCCGGGTACCGAGAGTCCGGAATTGCCTGAAGCACGCATGATGCAGCGGCTGGTCGACTCCCTGCGTGCGCGTCGCGCCTTCGCGAGCATCGACGTGCACAACAACACCGGCATCAACCCGCATTACGCCTGCATCAACCGCATCGACAATCGTTTCCTGTATCTGGCCGCGCAATTCAGCCGCACGGTGGTGTATTTCATCCGCCCTCTCGGTGTACAGTCCATGGCAATGTCCGCGGTGTGCCCGGCGCTCACCATTGAGTGCGGCAAACCGGGTCAGGAATATGGTGTGGAGCATGCCCGCGATTTTCTTGACGCCTGCCTGCACCTGCACGAGATCCCGTCGCATTCGGTACCCTCCCACGACGTGGAGCTGTACCACACCGTGGCGACGGTAAAGATTCCGGAACAGGTCAGCTTCGGCTTCGAGCAGGGGGACGTGGACCTGAGCCTGGTCGAGGGCATCGATCACCTGAATTTCCGCGAGCTGCCCGCGCATACGGTGCTCGGCAGGGTGCGCGACAGTGCGACGTTGCGGCTTGATGTCAGCGACGAGCACGGCCAGAACGTTTATGATCGTTATTTCCGGATCGAACACGAGACCCTGCTGACCAATTGCGCCTTCATGCCGTCCATGTTCACCCTGGATGAGAACATCATCCGCCAGGATTGCCTCGGTTATCTGATGGAGCGGCTGCTGCCGGAAACCGCTCGTTGAGCCGTTCACCCCGTCTGCTGCTGGCCGTGACCGGCCACGGCTATGGCCACCTGTCGCAGTGTGCGCCGGTTGTCAACCGCCTGCGGGAACTGCAATCCGGTCTGCACCTGACGGTGATGAGCAACCTGCCGCAAGCCGTGCTCTCCTCGCGACTCGCCGGTGAATTCACCCACCTTGCGGTAGAGACCGATGCGGTGATGCGCATGCATTCGCCATGGCAGGTGGACGTGCCCGCCACCTGCCGGGCGTGGCGGGAATTTCACCGCGACTGGGAGGCGAGCGTGCGACGCGAGGTCGAGCGGCTGCGGGAGATCAAGCCCGACCTGCTGCTCGCCGACATTCCCTACCGTCTGCTGCTCGCCGCCCGGCAGGCGGGCATTCCCGCCGTGGCGCTATGCTCACTTAACTGGGCCGCAATGCATGCCGCCTACTGCGATGGCGAGACTGACGGCGACGCGATTCGGGCGCAGATGCACGCCGGATACGCCGCGGCGGACAGCTTTCTTACCCCGGCGCCCGCGATGCCCATGCCGGAGCTGGACAATGTCCACGCCATCGGCCCGATTGCCCGCACGGGCGAGGTTCGCCGCGTAGAAATCCTTGCCTGGCTGAAACGTTCCGCCGGCACCCGTATCGTGCTGGTGGCGCTGGGCGGGATCCACAGCCCGTTGCCGCTCGCCGACTGGCCGCGCATGGATGATGTCGTCTGGCTGTTTGACCGGCCACTGGCAGGTGATCGCGATGACTTCGTGGATTTCACCCGGTTGCCACTGCCATTCATCGACCTGCTGACCTCAAGCGATGCTGTGCTCACCAAACCGGGCTACGGAACCTACGCCGAGGCGATATGCAACGACGTGCCGCTACTCACGCTGGCGCGCCACGACTGGCCGGAGACGCCACACCTCAATGCCTGGGCACGAACGCATGGTCGTTTCGCGGAGATCGGGCACGCCGTCTTGCGGCGCGGCGCCTTTGCCGCCACGCTGGAGACGCTGTGGTCACAACCTTTGCCGACAGCGGTCCCTTATCCCTCCGGCATCACTCAGGCCGCCGACCTGCTGTTCGAGCGGTGGTGATGTTGTCAACGGGTAACTGCTGCGGCAGGGAGCGAGCTTCTCCGATTGGCAACATAGGTAGAAATCCAGAGACAGTTCAATGCCGATGTAATCGGGAAGGTTTTCGCCGCTGGTTTTTGGTGCCGGCCTTGAAGCCCGGCAAGGTGAGGGGAGCTGGCTGAAAGCCGAGCAGCACGAGTCCGGCCTGCCAGGCGGTGTTGTCGTCGTTGCCGTGGGATACGACCTCCACGCCGATTACATGGTGGGTATGAAAACTTCGGATTTGCTGCCCGCGCGTCCTGCAGGACGCCATGCCGGTGGTGTAGCTCGCGATGCCGTTGGCGTGCCAGCGTTCATCGAATCTGCGCTCCGCCTGCAGGCTTGGATTCATGCCCCATTGCGAGCAGCAGGCACAACACTAAAAACCGGGCTGGGCTCTTGATGCAACCTGCTTGCCATCTGCCTGCGAGGACGCATCCGCAACCGGTTGGCCGGCCTCCGCGCTGACCAGTTTGAGCTCCTGGCGTAACTGCGTCTCGTCGTAATGGATCTCGGGCCTCTTGGTACCGATCAGAAAGACGGAGGCGAGCGGGGAGTCGAGTTCCCTGACCGTGGTGGCGCTGATCGTCAGGCGCTCCTCGCTCAGGGGGGTAATGACACGTCCGCTGATCAGGGTGCCGTGTTTGAGCGGATGCTGGAGCAGCAGCGTCGGTGTGCTGTCCTTCTCACCGCCGGTCCTGATCAGGCCGATGGCTTCATCACCGGTTTCACCACCTGGCAGGGTATACACGAAGGCCTCCCAGCAGCGAGCCGTACGCCGGGTGAAATTCCAGGGTATGGAGAGGAGGCTTCCCAGCCATTGCAGCGGTGTACGGTTGGTTTCCTGCAGTTCCTGTACCTGCCACTGCAGTTCCGAACCATAGAGGAACCGGTCCAGTTGATCACGCTGCAACTGATCTTGCCAGTTGAATTCAACACCATAGGCCGTGGCGTGATGACATCCGCCCGAATGACTGGTAATCACCCGCTTGACCGTGGCGTCGAAAGGCAAACAGGATCCTGGCAGCCAGAGTTGTCCCTGAATACTGTCACCGGGTATGCGGTCATCACAGAGATGCGCATGGAGCCTGAGGCCGGCCGAGGAGATATTGTCGACGGTGCCGTAGATCCACACCCCTTTCTCCCGAATCCTCACCGGCACGGGCACGCCAAAGCGGTACTCCGTCCGCTGCAGTTTCCGCCGGGTGGTGAAGGTCACCACGGAATAGGCCAGCATGGCATTGACGGACGCCCACACGATATTGGCGGCGAGGCCGCCCGCGGACAGCCAGTCATACTTCTGGTTGAACAGATAGCCAATCGGGATGGCGTACAGATTGAGCGCCAGCACCAGGTATTGCGGAATGATCAGGGTCTGCTCTAGAAGGTTCGCCGATACTCCCTTGGGAGTGACCTTGAACCTTCTGTCACCGATAATCCAGCCCAGCGTGGCGCGCGCAAACGCGACGAAGCGGGCCATATTGTATTGTTCCATGGTCACGAAACTGCCAAAGCCGCGTCCGACCTCCTCGAAGACCCAGATAGTCAGCAGCAAATAGGGAAGAAAGTGCAGCAGGAAGTTCTCCGCGGTGGTGAAGATGGGCAACTTGCCGGTCATCAGGATGATCGCCGGGGCGGCATAGAAGATCGCCTTCTGCCAGCCGTCGAAATAGGTCAGGACGGAAGCGAAGTAATTAAGCCGCTGCGCCAGGTTCAGGCGGCGGTTGAACAAAATGCCTTCGCTGCGCCACACCTTCATGGCGCCCTGTCCCCAGCGCGCCCGCTGCCCGAGGAAGGCGCTGACGGAATCGGGGGCAAGTCCGAAGGCAAGCGACTCGGCGTGATATACCGATCGGAAGCCCTGCATGTGAAGCCGCAGGGAGGTGTGCAGATCCTCGGTGACGGTTTCCGTGGCGAAGCCGCCGATGGCTTCCAGCGAACTGCGTCGAAGCACGGCGCCGCTCCCGCAGTAGAAAGCGGTATTCCAGTAATCCTTGCCACGCTGGATGACGCGGAAGAACAGCGACTGCTCGGTCCACACCTGGTGGCCGTCTGGGCGACGCCGGTGCTGGTAGGAATCCAGATTATAAAAGTCCTGCGGGGTCTGTACAAAAGCCACTTTCTCATCACCGAAGTAGCCCAGCGTGCGCGCCAGGAAATGGCGCTGCGGGGCATGGGTGGCATCGAAAATCGCGATAAACTCACCCTGACTCTGCGCGAGCGCATGGTTGAGGTTATCCGCTTTGGCATGCCGGTTGTCGCCCCGCGCCAGATAGCGGCATCCGAACTCGGCGGCTAGTACCGCCATCTCCGGGCGGTTGCCGTCATCGAGCAGCCAGGTTTCGTGCGGGTAATCCATGTGCCGCGCCGCCAGCAGGGTGCGGCGAACGATCGCTTCGGACTCGTTGATGATGGGTATGAAGACATCGACACTCACGCCAGCCGGAACGGCGGGTGAGTTGCGTCTGGTTAGACGCCAGCTCATAAACAGGTGCAGTGCTGCGGTAACAAAGCCGAACAATTCCGCGCCGTAGAGCACCGACGAGAAGAGATAGGCTTCCGGATTCAGCGTGGTCGCGCGCCAACCGAGGTACCACAACCCGCAGACCATGAAGGACCATGCCACCAGCCGGCGGGGCAGACTCAAGGGTTCGTAGGAAACCGACGGATCCATCCTGTTGTTACTCATAGTCATCTGCCTGAAGGTAAATCATCGAAAACACACCGAAAACCACACTGGTGCTATCGGCTTTCGCGGATTTATCTATAGAACATGCTGATTTTGATCCGTGCTTGAACCACTAGGATCATGTCGCACGCTTCCCGGGAGGGTCTGGCTGGAACCGTGTACCGCCAGGACGGCGGTACGCGAGCCTGCAGGGATGTGTTCACGGCGTGTTCCGGCGGGGAATCGTCCCACAGCACTATTGCGCTATCCCTGCCGGGAATTCGCAGTTTGGCCCACCAGACGGCAACAATCGGGGGAGAGATTCATACGCGCTGCAGGTCCGTGAGATTTGCTGCGTCCGGGCGCTGCGCTCCGGTATCATGCCTTCCGGGACACGGTAAGGGGGAACGACGGTCCATGAGCGGTGTTATTGCGGCGGGACATGAGCTGACGGCGCAGAGCGGCGCGGAGATCCTGCGTGCCGGCGGCAACGCCTTCGATGCGGCACTGGCGGCACTCGCCACGGCCTGCGTGGTCGAGCCGGCGCTTGCGTCCCTCGGCGGCGGCGGATTCCTGCTGGCGCAGCCTTCACGAGAGGCGGTGCGCCTCTACGACTTCTTTGTGCAGACGCCACGCTGCCGGCGCGCGGCCTCCGAGCTTGATTTCCGGCCCATCATCGCCGATTTCGGCACGGCGGAGCAGGAGTTCCACATCGGACAGGGCGCGGTCGCAACGCCGGGTATCGTGCGCGGACTGTTTGCGGCGCACCGCGATCTTGGCACCCTGCCGATGAGCGATATCCTCCACCAGGCCGTGTGCCACGCGCACGAGGGCATCCGGGTGAATGCCCTGCAGGCATACATCTTCGGCGTCATCGCGGCCGTCTATCGAGAGAGCCCCGCCGCCATGGCCATCTACGGCAGTCATGATGATCCGGGGCGTCTGCCAGGCGAAGGCGAGACGCTTCGCCAGCCGGCGCTGGCCGATACCCTGGAAAGTCTGGCCGCCGAGGGTGAGGACCTTTTCTACCGCGGCGAGATCGCGGCGTCGATCGTACGCGAGATGCGCTCGGGCGGTCATCTCGAGGCCGCGGATCTGGCCGGTTACGCGATGATCCCGCGCCGGCCGCTTGCGCTCGATTACCGCAAGGCGCGCCTGTTCACCAACCCGCCGCCCGCCTCGGGCGGCCTGCTCGTCGCCTTCGGGCTGCAGCTGCTGGGCGGTGTGGACTTCGGTTCACCGGGCTTCGGCAGTCCCGAACATCTGGAAAGGCTTACGCGCGTGCTGGCGCTGACGCAGGAGGCGCGCCTCGCGGCCTGTGCGCAGGGGTCAACGGCTCATCCGGACGATGCGCTGCTGCTCGACCCCGCCTTCCTCGATCGTTACCGCCGGCTGCTCGCCGGGCAGGCGCCGACGCGGCGGGGTACGACCCACATCAGCGTCATCGACGCGCGCGGCAATGTCGCGACGCTCAGCGTCTCGAACGGTGAGGGCTCAGGCTGCCTGGCGCCGGGCACCGGTATCATGCTGAACAACATGCTGGGTGAACAGGACCTCAATCCGGACGGGTTTCATCGCTGGCCCATGGATACCCGCATGACCTCCATGATGGCGCCGGCGCTGCTCAATTTCCCCGATGGCCGGGTAATCGCCCTCGGCTCCGGCGGCTCCAACCGGATCCGCTCCGCCATTCTGCAGGTGGTATCGAACCTGGTCGACTTCGGCATGGACGTCGAAGAGGCGGTCACCGCTCCGCGTATCCATCTCGAAGAGCAGCATCTCAGCGTGGAAGGAGGCTTCGATACCGGGCGCCTGCACACGCTGCTCGCCGCTTATCACTCCCATCACCTCTGGGAGGGTCTCAACCTGTTCTTCGGCGGTGTGCACACCGTGCTGCGCGACGGCGCGAGCCTGCGCGGCGCCGGTGACCCGCGCCGTGGCGGAGTATGCACCGTGGTTGCCTGAGCATGCCGACACTGCGGCGTTCAGTCAGCTGACGACCTCGTGCGCCTGCCGGTCGGCGTGGTAGGACGAACGCACCATGGGGCCGCTGGCGACGTGTTTGAAGCCCAGCATATGGCCGAGCTTGCCGAGGCGACCGAATTCATCCGGGTGGACGTAGCACTCCACCGCCAGGTGGTGGACGCTGGGCTGCAGGTACTGGCCCAGGGTGAGCATGTCGCAGTCGTGCGCGCGCAGGTCGCGCATCACCTGCTCGACTTCTTCGATGCGCTCACCTACGCCCAGCATCAGTCCCGACTTGGTGGGTACCTCCGGATGCAGGGCCTTGAAGCGCCGCAGCAGGTCCAGCGACCATTCGTAATCGGAGCCTGGCCGGACCTTTTTATACAGGCGGGGCACCGTCTCCAGGTTGTGGTTGAAGACATCCGGCGGGGACTGGTTGAGGATCTCCAGCGCACGGTCCATGCGGCCGCGGAAATCCGGCACCAGCACTTCCACTCGGATTTCCGGGCTGTGACAGCGGATCGCCTCGATGCAGGCGGTGAAGTGCGCCGCGCCGCCGTCACGCAGGTCGTCGCGGTCGACCGAGGTGACCACCACGTAGCGCAGACCCATCTGGCGGATGGTGCGTCCCAGGTTTTCCGGCTCATCGGCATCGAGCGGCTGCGGTCGACCGTGGGCGACATCGCAGAACGGGCAACGCCGTGTACAGATATCACCCATGATCATGAAAGTGGCGGTACCGCCGGCGAAGCATTCGCCGATGTTCGGACAGGAAGCCTCCTCGCACACCGTGTGCAGGCGGTTCTCTCGTAGCACGCCCTTGAGCCGTCCGACCGCCGGGTTGGCCGGCGAGCGGGCGCGGATCCACAGCGGCTTTCGCAGTGGCCGCGTGGTGGTCTCGATCTTGATCGGGATGCGCGCGGTTTTCGCCGCCCCGCGTTGTTTCATTTCGTCGTCACTCATGATCGGGTCCGTTCAACAGGCGTTCGAGGTGCAGCCGGTACTGTGCGGTTACGGCATCGAGCGGGATGTTGATGCCCAGTTCGGCCAGTTGGGTAACCTCCAGGTCGGCGAAGCCGCAGGGGTTGATCATCGAAAACGGCGACAGGTCCATGTTCACGTTGAGGCTGAGGCCGTGATAGCAGCAGCCGCGCCTGACGCGCAGGCCCAGCGCGGCGATTTTGCGCCCGTCCACGTAGACGCCCGGCGCCTTGTCGCGTCGCCCGGCACGGATCGAATAGTCCGCCAGCAGATGGATGACCGACTGTTCGAGGATGCGCACCAGCGACTGGATTCCAAGCCGGCGCCGTTTCAGGTCGAGCAGCAGGTATGCGATCAGCTGGCCGGGGCCGTGATAGGTGACCTGTCCGCCACGATCCACGCGGATCACGGGGATGTCGTTCGTGTGGTACAGCAGGTGCTCCGTTTTGGCGTTGCGCCCGAAGGTGATGACCGGTGGATGTTGAAGCAGCCACAGCTCATCCGGTGACTCCACCGTGCGCGTGTCGGTGAATGCCTGCATCTCCCGCCAGGTGGCGGCATAGTCAGCCAGACCCCGCTCACGCACCGACAGGGCGGTGTGATCCGGTGAGTTTGTGAATCTGGGCAGGGCGGACATGAACGGCATTCAGATCGCCATGATGACGTCGGTGCAATCGACCAGGTCCTGGTAGATCGCATCGAGCTGCGCCCGGCTGGTGGCGCGAACCACGACGGTCACTGAGGTGTAGTTACCCTGTGCGCTGTCGCGCGTGTAGATCTTGCCCTCGTTGATGTCGGGTGCATGCCGACGCACGATTTCGACCACCGTTATGTCCAGGCCGCAGTCCGCCCGTCCCATCGCCTTTATGGGAAAGTCGCAGGGAAAATCAAACAGGGTGTCGTCTTCGTTGCTCATGTTCGATGCTGCGCGATGTGTACCGCCCAGCCGCTATCTTAACGCCTTGGAGCCTGCGGCGATAATATTCAACCGCAAAGCGGGTTGATTCCACTAATCCTGCAAAGGTAATACATCCCCCTGATGAGAAGGAAAAACAGCAGGGAGAGGAGTGCGATGACGAAGAACCGGGTCAGCACCCGGTAGGCCTGTTCCTCCCGGTTGACCCAGGTGTGACCGCAATTCCGGCAGGCCATTGTGACGCTGCTGTAGGGCAGCGGCAGCGACAACAGCCATACGATGATCAGGGAAATCCGTCCGCTCCGCCTGATGGGGGTGATGTCTTCGGAACGACACACGGGGCAGGCGGGCCGTGGTTCCGCGTTCTCTTTATCGGTGTCCGCCACCAGCGTCTCGAAGTCGCCGGCCTGCTCCTGCCGGAGGATTTCCTCCCCCCGTTGTGCGTCCTCCGGTCTCACCTGCAGCTTGACGCCGCCCAGGGCAGTGGAGAGAAACCAGTTGGCCCAGATATGGTGTTCGTGCGCCACGTAGGTTTCGATGCCTTCTGCCTGCAGTCGGCCGCGTACGATATGCGCCTCCAGCGGGTTAGTGAACGTGGCGATCGTTATCAGCATGAGGCGGGTCGCGTTCCCGGCAGAGTTACGGACTGCTTTGCGTGATGTCAGCGCCTGGCCGGAATGGCGCTGATAACGCGCCGAGCCGGTGGTCTGAAGCCGTGCCCCGGTTGCGGTCGGCCGGGCTGTCCCGGCCAATACCCGGGCTGGTCATGCCAATGTCCGGGTCGGCCCGGCCGGTCTCCGGGGCGCCAGGGTTTGCCACCATACCCCGGGCCATAGCCCGGGTAGTTGGGATAAACCGGCAGGTATCCGAAACTACGGTCCGCATTGGTGTCGGGCATTTGCATGGCTGCCTGAGCCTCGATCCTGGCGCGCATTGCCTCGGCCTCGGCCAGCTGGCGTTCCGCCTCGAGTTTGTCGTTCTCCAGGCGACGTCTTTCCATGCGTTCCGCCTGCCGGATGACGGAGTAGTAATCGTCATAGTCCGGCGGTGGTGGTGGCGGGGGTCTGAGTTCGATCATGGCGGGCTGGACGGCAGGGTCCGGCGGCGGGGTTTCACTGAAATGGGTAACGCCGTGAGGATCGACCCAGCTATAGACCACACCCGCCAGCGCCTGCGTTTGCGGCATCCCCGCCAGCCAGCAGCAGGTGATGAGGAGAAGTCGCTTCACCAGGCATGTCATCATGATGATTGGGCCTTTCGTCTTATTATGAGTTCCCTGCAATTATAGTCCTCAGAAATGCCGTTCGAGGGCGATTTGCAGGTAATCGTCATTCCGGTAGGAATACAACGGGTCACTGGATGAGATATGCGAGAAGGCGCGAGCCTCTGCATCAATGGTCCAGTTCTCGCCGATACGGCGGCTGGCTTCGATATTCCAAGTCACACCGCTGCCATCGCGGTCAGCGATTACACCGACCAGTACCTCGGTCGAGGGGATGTCGTTCATCGTCAGCCGCAGGCCAAGCATTATGTCGTCCTCGAACGGGGTCAACGCATCCTCGTGCCGGGTATCGTAATGGTATTCGGCGATGTATCCTAGATCGGCGGGAGTATCGAATACTCCCACGCGGGTGTACTCGAAACCGCCGACCATGGCCTGATAGCGCCCGCCCTGGCCGCTGCGGGTCAGAGCCTCCAGTTTCCACAGCCAGGATCCCTTGGTCGCCTGTAAATCGAGGCTGGTCTGCTTGATGAGATCGTAGCGGGGGATCAGCACCGGATCGCCCGAGTCGTCCAGTCCGGGGAAGAGTCGCGGATCACGGGCCGTCCCGATGAAGTGCGCCAGGCCGATGTCCCAGTCGCCGATATAATCCGACCAGCGTACGGCATAGTCCACGTGTTTCTGCTTGGATCCGGATTCGTATTCCGGATTATCGGTGTCGACGCGCGGTATCGTGCGCAGACGGCCGTTTCGACCTGGAAAGGTGCGTTCACGAAACCAGGGAAGCACGAACAGGTCGAGGTTGCCCCAGTCGCGCACCAGGGTGAGGTTGACCATGGGCTGACCCAGCTTGTCTTCCTGGTCGATATCCTCGACCAGGTCGGTCTGGTTGATGATGTCGACCAGATGCTGTGATTCCGCCACACCCCAGAATACCTTGCTGACGCCGGCGCGCAATTCCCAGGTGTCGCTGGCCTTCAACCAGACCAGTTCACGCATGTCGCCATGCGTGCGTTTGCCATCATGCTGGTCCCAGCGGTAGAAGGGCTCGATGGTCAGGCTCTGCTCTCCGTCGGACCAGTCAGTATAGTACTCGGGCTGCAAGGCCAGCGAAATTCCGCTGCCGGCCTGCGTCGGGTCTGCGGGGCTGTGCGGAAACAGCCGGACCTCGGACTGGGCGTAACCGGACCACTCGCCCGCCCGCAGCAGGTTGGGTTGGCAGATCAGCGCCAGCAGAAGGAACAGGAGGTGTCGAAACGGTGTGATTTGCATCGTGCCGGTCGTGTTTTCCTGTGAAGCTTCCCCGGCTGCCACGGTGTCGCATGCGGCGTCGCCAGCACGCCGTAGAGGGCGCGGAATTCCCGTTAAAGGCTCATCATACGGTGGCCGATACGCCATTCATAGTGCAGCTATCCGACTGCTCTACGGTCCGCACCATGGGGGTGAAGCATGAGTGTTGCAACTCACGACTCGGTTCTCGGCAAGCGCAAGGGCGGCAAGGGTAAGGGTCGCCGCAAGGGAATGGCCTCACTCAAGGCGTTGCGCCGGGCACTCGCGCGGCGTCGGCTCGAGGAGATGCGTGAAGAGGAAATCCTGAAGGCGCAGATCTACGACGTACTGGCCGACGAATAAAATCGAAAGTTTCGGCATTTCATCCCTTCCCATCAGCCCCGTTCGGCGGCTGGTCTGCCGCGCAAACGACGCCGTTCCAGCGTCATTCCCGAATGCCGTACCTGCACGATTCGCCTAGAATGCAGGTATGGCCTCACGCATTCTGACATTGCACTGCGACGTTGCGATCAAGGACCTGCTGTGTCGCGCGATCCGCGAGTATGCACATGCCGCCAATCCCGAGGGTGGATCGGATTGTGCGCAGGTGGCGCGCTACACGCTGCTCGAGGCCGCCTCGGCCGTCGATGCGGCGATCACCGCGGATCACGCTGAGGCTGTCATCAGCCGGCGTCTGCGAACCACCATGAGGGCGGCAATTGACTTCCACTTCGACCGCCAGGATGCCGCTTCGGGTACCGGCTCGGTTCATCAGCGGGCCATGTTTGCCGGACTGCTCGCGGGCGAACCGCTGTCCCGTGCGACGCTGGACATCGCCATGGCGGCTGATGGCGGCAGTGCAGACACCTAGGGATTACTCGATCCATTTCTCCAACGCCGTGATGATCTTCTCGGCCTGGTCCTTGCTGGAAATATTGAACTTGGACTTCTGCTGGTACTCGCCCCCCCGTTTCTGGTAGCGGCGAATCGAGTATTTGTCCGGACCGTATTGCTGTTTCGTGCGGTCCCAGTCCTGGTATCGGAAAATGATCGTGCACCAGGCGCCCTTGGTGAGAATTTCCTTGTCCAGTTCCTTGACGGTTTCGATGCCGTCCTCATCGTAGGTCACTGTCAGTTCATCGGGGGTTGAGGCCATGCCGTGCTCCGGATTGGTGTCGATTGCGGGAAACCGGCAATAACGCCGGTTGCTGGGGCGGCATCATACGGAATTCTTCGGCAGGCGGAAGTCTGTCGCTATAATCTTTATAAATACAGCAAGTTGCCAACCCCACTCCTGCCAATATCACAGGCGGTGGTGTTTGTGCCGTTCCCGGCCGGTAATGAGCTACCGCTTCAGGTTTCCCATGGGGTCTGTTGCGGGAGTTCGACGGGCTGACCGGGCGGTATTTCCGGTGGCGGTTCGGGCGTGGATTCAGGTGGCCCTTCGGGCGGTATACCAGGGGGCAGTTCGCGCGGTGGTTCCTCCGGCGGTGTTCCCGGGGGGATCTCCGGTTTATCAGGCTGGTTGTGAATGCGCATGACAGATCTCCTGTGTGTCGGAAGTTGTTGCCGCTGCAGGGTCGGGCAACCGTTGTCCCGTCGAAAGGGAGGCCATGGACGCGGCTGTCAGGGGAACGTCAATGCCGCCGCCAGGTACAACAGCAAGGCCGAGATGATGACAACCGTAAAGCCAAACTGGATCGCAAGCAAGGATGCCATGACGGCGCTCACGACCGAGGCACAGCCATTGATGCCCCACGCCCAGGGTATGAATCCCGGCATTTCGGCGCCGATACGTTCCAGCCCGAGTGGAAACGGCATGCCCATGCAGATGGCCAGCGGTGCGATCAGCAGGATGCTGACGATCACCCGTGAAGCCAGGGATAAGATCATCAGGCTGTCACACAGCGGGCCGAGCAGGAAACTGTAGGCGATGCCCAGTCCGATGATGCCGGCCGCGGCCTTGCCGGCGAGTCGGGATGGCCGGGCGGTACCCTTGCGGAAATGTGCGATCGAGGCGCTGCCCAGTCCGGCAAACATCAAAAAGGCGGTCAGTACCGTGGCCATCGCATAGAGCGGGTGATCCAGAAACAGGATGAATTTCTGGATGAAGGCTATCTCGATGAACAGGAAGGCCAGTCCGATGGCGAAAAAATATACCACGACCCGGCTGCGCCGGACGCGCGAAGATTGTGCCTCCGCTTCCCATCGTCGTATCCACAGCGGCAGCAGGATGAACAGACCGCTGATGAAAACCGCCTGCAGGAGCGTCGCCACCATGACCAGGTACCCTGACTCCAGCAGCGGCAGGCCTCCCTGCCCGCGCAGGGCCAGGATCTCGGGCAGGACCGCCCATTTAAAGAAGTGAAAGAAATAGGGCCGGTCATCCGTGGCGGGCTCGATATTGAATTTGTAGCGTGCCATGTAGCCCTCGGCGTCGTCGCCATTCATCGCCGTGGCGGCCTGGAAGAAATACGGCTGTTCCAGAACATTGACCTGATTGGCCCCGGCTTCCGTCATGCCGGGATACCAGGCGACGTCGAATGCACGCACCGCGCAGAAGGCGCGCAGGGCTTTGATTTCCCCTGTGGTAAACATACCGTTCTTGACCAGCAGCGTGCCGGTTTGCCAGCTGCGGATCAGGGCAAGCTGACGCTGCGGCGCGGTAACGCCGGTTTCCCGCAGCGCGCGCAGTGCCGTGGCATAGAGCTTGAGCGAATCGCGCGGCGGCAGTTTGATCCAGCGGCTGATCGAGAGGTAGCCTCCCGGGTTCAGCCGTTGCAGGTAATCCTGCAGGGCCTCGACGGTGTAGAGGTAGTTCTCGTTCAGGGAATAGAGACCGGCGCTGGATGCACCAAAGGCATCCAGCAGGCTGATCTGTATCAGGTCATAGCGCTGCCGGCTCTCCCGGATGAAGCCGCGCGCATCGGCAATGTGCACCCTGAGTCCGGGACGTTGATAAAGGCGTCCTGCATACCCTGCAAAGTCGTTGCTGACAAGATCGATCACCTGGGGGTTAAGTTCGACCGCGTCGACCTGCGGCACATCGTGATTAAGCGCCTGCTGTACCTCGGTCCCGCCGCCGGCGCCCAGCACCAGCACGTGGTCCGGCTTCGCTAGGTAGTAGGGCAGGGCCGAGGTCTGCCAGTCCAGGTAAGGTAGTCGCTGCCGCCCGGGATTGTTGTTGATCGCGGTCATGTTGTCCGCATCGGTGAACAGGCCGAGCTGTTCGGGTATCGGGGTATCGGCGTAGAGGCTGAGTCCCGGCGCATGGCGCAGCGGGATACGTTGGCTGTCCACCAGTGTCAGCAGGCCGAGCGGGCTGGAGCGTTCCTCGATGATCCGTGTTCCGCCGATGCGCAGCGTCTGGGGCAGGCCCTTATACGGCGAGATCTGCAGTTCCAGCCACGTGCCCGGCAGGGCGATCAGTACAGCCGCCCCCAGCAGCGCCATCATCGGCCAGCGGCGCTGCGTCATGTGCAGTTCCCGGCTCGCGGTAATCGCGGCCACCAGTCCGAGCACACCGATGATCTGCAGCGCAGTGATGGGGAATACCGCAAACAGCAGCAGCACAATGCCCAGACTGCCGGCGCCGGCTCCCAGCAGGTCGGCCGCATAAATCCGCGGCACGTCGTTATGGTAACGGGTGAGCGCCAGCGCGATGCCGCTGGCGGCGAAGAAAAACGGCAGCGACAGGAGCAGATAGAGCGTCAGCAGGTGCAGTGGTTGATGCCAGTCCCACAGCACTTCCTCTGCATTGAAGGGTATCTGCTGGGCGAGCAGGCCGCACGCCACAGCGGACAGGCCGAACAGGACCAGGCATGACCAGTAGGCCCGCTCGAAGCGCCTCAGCAAGGCGGGACCTGCCAGCGCAATGAAAGTGCCGCTGGCGCCATAGCCCAGCAAGGCCAGGCTGATGATCATGTAGGCGAAATGATGCCACTGGATAATCGAGAACAATCGCATCAGCAGCACTTCGTAAGCCAGCGCCGCGGCCGAAACCAGCGCCACCGAAACAACGGGCAGCGATCGAGGGTTGGCACGGGACGTCATGGGCAAACCGGGAAAATGGGGGCGGTGCATCGCCTGCCGCCGGACGAGGAGCTGCTAGTGCGGTCCCGTCAGCGGCACGAATCGCACCGGCAGAATCTGACGGGTGGTGACCTTGCCGGCCTCGTCCTTTTCCACCAGCAGCAGTTGCTGGACCATGAAACGGCTTCCCACGGGTATGACCATGCGCCCGCCGTTCTTCAACTGCTTGATCAGCGGCGGTGGGATATGGCTGGCCGCCGCCGTCACCACGATAGCGTCGAACGGCGCCTGTTGTTCCCAGCCGTAGTAGCCGTCGCCGATACGCACCTCGATATTTTTATAGTCCAGCCGCTCCAGATTCCGGCGAGCCTGTTCGCCCAGGTCCTCGATGATTTCGATGGTGTACACATCCCCGCCCAGTTCTCCCAGGATGGCCGCCTGGTAGCCGGAGCCGGTGCCGATCTCCAGCGCGCGTTGTCCGGGTTCGAATTTCAGAAGGTCGGTCATGATTGCCACGATGTAGGGCTGGGAGATGGTTTGTCCGTGGCCGATCGGCAGGGGCCGGTTTTCATAGGCTACATCCCTTAACTCATCGGGCACCAGTTCATGGCGTGGCACCGTCGCCATGGCTTCAAACACCCTCGGGTCCAGCGATTCCGTGTTGAGCGACTCGCTGGTCAGCCGGACATCCGTCGCAATTTCCTTCAGCATGGCCTGACGCGCCGCGCCATACGGATCCTCACCGGGTCCGGTTGCACCGAACACTGCGCCCGCGGTGTACAGCATGAGAGCCAGCACGCCATGCCATGTGTTCATGGATTTCGATGAACCCGAAAAAATGACTTTCATCCACTTCATGTCTTGTTACAGCATAGTGCATACCTTCCCGTTCGCTGTTGATGTATATCAGGCAAACGGGCCGCCTGGCTGCCTCGCTATCCACCCGGGAGAAATTAGCGCGGCTGTTCCGACGCGACTATAGTAATAACTGCCCGAACAAACCCCGTGACAGACGATGCAAGAGACGAACAGACCGGTTCTGATCTATGACGGTGATTGCGCCTTTTGCACCTGGCAGGTGCGCTACTGGCAGCGTCTGACCGGGGATGCCATCGACTATCAGCCGTATCAGACCGTTGCCGGACGCTATCCCGGCATCACGCCCGGGGAGTTCGCCCGCGCCATACAACTGATGACAGCGGATGGTCGGCGCTACAGCGGGGCCGAGGCGGCATTCCGGGTGCTCGCCGCGGGCGGGCGCACGGCGTCACTGGCCTGCTACCGTTATCTGCCGGGGTGTTCCCGGCTCAGCGAGGCGGCGTACCGTTTCGTGTCGTGCCACCGGGAGGGAGCATACCGGCTGGCGCGCCTGTCCTGGGGTAGGGAGCGCTATCCCGCGCAATACCATCTGGTCAGCTGGCTGTTCCTGCGCTGCCTGGCGCTGATCTACCTGGTCGCCTTCGCCTCCTTCGGCCTGCAGGCCGACGGACTGGTCGGCAGTCACGGCATCCTGCCGGTGCAGACGCACCTCAAGGACATGGCCGCGAACTATGGAGGCAACGCCTACTGGTTATATCCCAGCGTGTTCTGGCTGAGTGCCAGTAATTTGGCATTGAAGGCGGTCGCGCTGGGGGGCATGGCCGCCTCCCTGCTGCTGTTTGCCAACATCCTGTCGCGGTTCATGCTGCCGCTGCTGTTCCTGCTCTGCCTCTCCGTCGTGTATGCCGGCCAGGTGTTCTTCAATTTCCAGTGGGATTTTCTGCTGCTCGAGGCGGGATTCCTGGCAATTTTTCTACCCTATGGTTCGCCGTTCATTCTCTTCCTGCTGCACTGGGTGCTGTTCCGGCTGAGGTTCCTATCCGGCTTGTCCAAGCTGTTGAGCGGCGACGAGACCTGGGCCAACTTCACTGCGCTCAACTACTATTTCGAGACCCAGCCGCTGCCCCACATCGGCGCTTGGTATGCCCACCAGCTGCCGGAGTGGCTGTTGCGGGCGGGTGTTGGCTGGACTTTCTTCGTCGAACTGCTGGTGCCATTCCTGATGTTCCTGCCGCGGCAGCCACGCCTGTTCGCGGCCTGGACCACTATCGTGATGCAGGTGCTCATCCTGATGACGAGCAACCACAATTTCTTCAACCTGCTCACCATCACCCTGTGCCTGCTGCTGTTTGATGACCGGGCGTTTCGCTGGCTGCACTACCGTGAATGGTTGATGCCTGCTTCCCCGGGAGTGATACGAAACTTCCTGCGGGTCGCAGCGCCGCTGCCGGGGCGTTTCGCAAATGCATTCGCTGGTCTACTCGCCGTGGTGATCCTCTCAAGCACGCTCAGCATGATGTGGTCCACGACGACGGGGCGCCCGCTACCCGCCTTCAACGAGACGGTGGTGCGCGCGCTGGTGCAGTGGCACATCGTGAGCAATTACCATGTCTTTCCCATCATCACTACGGCGCGACCGGAGCTGGTCGTCGAGGGTTCCATGGACGGCAAGACGTGGATGGCCTACGGCTTCAAATACAAGCCGGGAGAACTCACGCGACGGCCGCCGTTCGTCGTGCCCCATCAGCCGCGCCTCGACTGGCAGTTGTGGTTCGCCGCCCTGTATCCGCCGAATTCACCGGTGGCGTACTGGTTTTATGATTTCATGCGACGCCTGCTGGAGGGTTCGCCGGATGTGCTCGTGCTGCTCGACCACAATCCCTTTCCGGACCAGCCGCCCAAATACCTGCGGGCGCGTCTGGAGATGTATCAATTCGCTACGCCGGAAATGAAGCGAGAGACCGGTCAGTGGTGGACCAGCAAGCCGCTGGGTGTCTATGTGCCGCCGCTCACGCTGCAGGATCTTCAGACCCCCGGCCTGTCACCGTGATGTCCCCGGTGCAGGCATGGGTAACACAGCGCTGGATCCGGCTCCTGACGCGTGGGTTCAGTATGGAAAGGAAAGCCTGATCCGGATTCCGGCGGATTACCCCTCCGCCTTGCCGGGTGGATTGCCGCAGTGCTCCTCTTCGGCCTAAAGCCGACACGCCTCTTGCATGTCTGCCAGCATTGTAATGGCCCCGCCCGATATTACCGAGCGGGGCCAGTTGTAGCACTGGTGCGGCGGGTACTGGTTAATGCTTGCCGGGAGCGAGTGCCGTACCTCGGCGTTCCTGTTTGATATACGCCAGCAGGGCGATCATTTTCGGGTCATCTGCCGACAGCGGGGTGGATTCCAGCGGGTTCATGATGCACCAGTTGATCATTTGCCACTGTTCCGCCACTTTGCCGAGCTGTTTCTGGAATTTGGGATAGGTTTCCGGGTGGGTGTTGCTGGCATTGGGGTGGCACTGGTCGCAGGAGACGGTATTCTCGTTGCCCAGACCGCCGTGAAACAGGCGTTCGCCTTCCGCCACCACGCTCAGATATTCGGCCTGCCAGCGATCGAGGTCGGCTTGCGTGAACTCGTCCGCTATGGCGTGTGTGCTCATCATTGCGGCCGTAGCGGCGATGGCCAGCCGGCAGCCCAGGGTTTACCGTGTGCGCATCGTGGTTCTCCTCCGCTCAGAATTGGGTTTGTGGCGGAATGCGTTTTTCCGCTGGCTGATAGACGGTATCGACCGGTTCGCCCTTCTTTCTGTCGAAGCTCACGGTCCGGTTGGCGTTGTCCGGCAACTGGTAACTGACGGCAACATCGCCGCTGGCCATGTCGATGAACTGCCAGCCCGTGGCATCGCGTTCGAAGAATGGATCGGCCCGGTTCATGGGCACGGTCAATTTCGGCAGGAAGGACTCCTTCTGGTTGTAGGTGACCGGATAGGGCCACGGCCAGGCCGTTGCCATGGCGGAATGGAAGCTGATATTGCCGATCTGGTTGTACTCAATCTGGTGGACATGGCCGTACAGTACCGTCACCTTGCTGAAGGGCTTCAGCAGCGCCTGCACCTGCTCGGCATCCTCGGTCCAGAAGTTCCAGGGTCTGAAGATCTTCTGCAGCGGCGAATGCGACATCACCACCACGGGCGTGTCCTTAGGAATCTTCGCGAGATCCTCTTTCAGCCACTTGCGCTGCGCCTCTCCGACCATGAAGGGCAAGCCGTGGGGATTGTCGAGTCGCGCCATCTGCTTCATACGGGCCATGCCGTTCTCCCAGTCCTTGTGTGTCCACTCGTCCCAGGTGAGGATGCTGTTCAGAACCACGAAGTGCACGCCCTTGTGATCGAAACTGTAATGATCCGGACCGAGCTGTTTGCGCCAGTATTCGCCGAGGTCCAGGTAGTAGTCGTGTTCACCCATGACGTAATGGGTCTTGCCCTGCAGACCGGAGAGGATTTCCAGCCCGTGATCGATTTCCTCGGGCTTGCCCAGCTGGGCGATGTCGCCGCCGTAGAAGACGAAGTCCGGACGCGGGTCCATGAGATTGGTTTCCGCCACCGCCCGGATCAGACCGCGGTCCCAGTTGCGCACGAACTCGTTGCCCTTGATCTGGGTGATGTGCGAGTCCGAGATGAAGGCGAAGGTGAAAT
>JBAVKA010000192.1:0-2550 GCA_049688075.1 Gammaproteobacteria bacterium | reverse complement strand
CGCGAATGGCACTGCACTCATTCCCGAGCCAGTATCACTTGTTGTTTCATGTGGCTGATCTTCGGTAGCAACAGGAAGGTTATCTGATTTTGCAAGGAATGTACTGCTCGTAGTATTCATGGACTTGTCTTTATCCTTGCCCGCCGAAGTACTGTCGTTCCCTATACCAGCAGCCGTGGGCGGCAGTGATTCCAGCCGGGATATGACACCGTGTTTGAGATCTCCTCTGGTTTCTTCTGTCGTGAAAGATTGTGCCGGTAGCTCGCCAGACTGTCGATGCTCCGTCAAACTGCTTACCATCCCCATGACTCCTGCGCCACCTCCCAAATCGTTCAATTCAGACCACCAAGCCACGATAACAATCAGTGCACCGGAAACCACGCCAAGCATCAGCCAGGCTAGCTTCTGTCTAGTGGACAGAAGCTGAGAACGTCGACCGCGAGCCACCTTCGTATTTGCCTCCAGAGGATGAACTGGTGCAATAGCCTGCCCGTGCTGCGGTATTCTCTCGCGATGGAGTCGGTCCCGATACATTTGCATCCGATCCATGTCTTTATTCACCTCATCTCTTGATTGTGAGCATGTCGTTCTGGCTGGATTACCAGGCAGTGATTGCTATTGAATAATATTAGCCAGAAAAACCCCGCTCGACATGTCACGGATGTCATATGGGGTCGTTCTTTCTCGTTAAGGCGCTGCTTATATAAGCATAGACTAAACGGCACTTATGGTCGATTGTGTTGAAAATTTCCAACACATGGAATTTCACCGTTTCTGGTGCTCAGGAGAGTTCGATGCCTAGATCTTTTCCGCGTGAAATTCGACTAAGAAGCAATTGGATTTCTTCGCATTTCCATAATGGGTATTCGCTTATCAGAATACTTCATCTGAAAATTCTCACGTAGCTCGGTGGGTTTGAAACCATGTTTCCCGTAAAACGCGATCGCCTTGGAGTTGTAGGTGGCGACGCGTAATATCGTTGACTTCAATGGGTTTAACTTTTCTATCACGTTGTTCAACAACAAAGTACCAACACCTGTTCTCTGCACTTCGGGTAGAACATAGACTCCCGTAATGACATTGGACTCGTCCTGCTCATTTGCGCGACAGAAGCCTACAACCTCACCATTAGGATTTCTAGCCAACATTGAAATAATGCCTGCCTGAGGATCGGTGATTTGTTTACCCCGCTGTCCTTCAGCATTTCCCTCGAACCTGTGATAATGTTCACGCACGAGGTCTTTTTCCGTGATCCCTAATTCCACGTTTTGGTGTGCGCCGATCCAGCTGGTGCGGATTACGTTAAGGATAGAGGGCAGGTCATCTTGAATAGGCAGTTCAACCACCACGCCTCGGCTGCGCGCTGATATCTGTCGTTCCTCCTGGTTGTTTTCAGGACTCATAGTATGTCTGGGCTGAAACGCTACGATTTGTCGCTACCAGGTTCTTGTTCCTTTGGAGGGCTTATAGCCTATAACACCTCTAAACTAACCATATTTCCCCGACCATGACACCTTATTATTAACGCCTGGGTAGTAAATCTGTGGGTGATCACTGGTTCGGGTGAGTGGCTTACCAGATGATGCATCCGACAGACATACAACTGGCAAAATTGACCGGAAGTGATGGGCTACAGCAAGCCATTGATAGCAATAGAATGCCATCCTCCATGTCCCCACCTCGAGCCTCGACCCGGACAGCCCGCCAATAGAATGCACCAAGGGACTCCGATCCCTTGGTCCGAATGTCATAACGCTATGATTTCAGAGGGAGATGGTGTGTCCGAACCTGGGACCAGGATAAATTCTCAGTAGCCACACATCAACCATTGGTCGATCCGGACGGTGATTTAAGTACGTAGAATTACGTATTCATCACTGATTCAACTGGAACGCATGAAGGCCAGAGTTAAGTGTGGATGACTACAGCGCTGTTCGACCACCCGACTCATCATCGACAAAGCATCGAGTACGTCGATGAGGACAGCATTGCCGGTATCGAAGAGGAGGGAAAGCCTGGAGGGGCGAACTAGTCTTCACACAGACGTGGTTGTGTTCTCCAAGATGGCGACCACGATATCTCGGGGGATATTGGAGTCTCACGGTGTAACAGAAATTATTACAGAATTATTCCAGTGGATTGGGCATCTTCGTGTTGATCGCAAACCGAAGATCAGTGGTTCACGGACATGATTGAGCGTTCGACAACGGGCGCGGGCTCCTCTCTTTCCCAGGTAAACAGCGACTTCAGCAGAGAGAAAAAACCCGTCTGCTGCGGCGGTGGTTCAACAGCCGGTGATACCTTTGCAACCGTCTCCAGTTCCGTGACCGGCGGTTTGCGCCTGCTGTCCTGCAAGGCGAGCAGCTCCCTGTTGCCGGGCCGAACCTGGAGTCCCCGTGAAATATAGAACCTGGCCAGCTTGCTATCGTGGCGCTCGTTTGCCCGCCTGACCAGAACGACATAGCGTTCCGCGATCAGGTTGAAGCCTTGACGGGCCTCGGTGTTTCCGGGATCCAGTGCAAGGACCTCCTTGAAGTACTGGTTGGCATT
>JBAVKA010000191.1:0-4632 GCA_049688075.1 Gammaproteobacteria bacterium | reverse complement strand
GATGGCTCGATTCGCATTTGGCCCCCGTGCGTACGGTCTGGCATGAATCATTGCCCTCCGCATCAACAAGCACAGTTAGGGTGTAGCGCAGATAGAGGGGCGTCGACGGGAGGCGATGGATTGCGATCGAGGCCGTCGGCGCTGAGCGTGATGCGGCTACGCGATATTCCGCACGGGACATAATCAAGCATATCCAGCACGTAGAAGCTGCAACGCCGCACAATTTTGGCCGAACGAGAGCCGCAGGCAGGTTGTTTCCTCCGCATAAGTAAAGACGAGCTGACGCATACCTGTGCGGGCTCGCCTGGATTTCTGGTTAGGTTACTGGGTAGCAGCAGGTGTTGCCGGTTGTGCGGGTGCAGCCGCCTGGGGAGCGTAACCATACAGCAGACCTGGTTCCCAGTTTACCTGCAATCCTCAACGGCGAGAAATTCACCTGGCTGATTAAGCAATCAACCGATATCCGTTGGGATGATACTAAGCGCATTAGCCTTGTATTATCTGTTCGGCTGCGAACATAGGGAGTGATGCCAATCACTCGAGCGGATGCCCGCTTCCGCAGCGGCGTACCGTCACAATACCGTGGCTGGCGCGGGCCGTTAAGCATTACGTCCTCGGGTAATGTGCTATGGGTTCAGACGCATGTCCGTTACTGGATCAGGGCGCAAAAAAAAGCTGCCTGGTTTGGTTGACGCGACAGCCAGCTGCGGCATCGATGAAGCCAGGGACAAATTATTATTGAGGCTTTTATTTATGCACTTCACAATCCGCCATCACACACACTATCGCTATTCGCATCCAGTGCGCTTGAGCCCGCAGCGGCTGCGTTTCCACCCTCGCGACGATGGGGCGCAGCGTGTCATCGACCACCAGCTCAGCATCACCCCGACGCCGCTGGGGCGCAATGAACATCTCGATCTCGAGGGAAACCGGGTGACTCAGGTCTGGTTCGAGGGGGAAACGGACCACTTCGATATCGAGGTGATCATGCGTGTCGAAACCTTGCGACACAATGCCTTCGATTTCATCCTGGCCCCGGAAGCGGCGGTTTTGCCCATCGACCATGAGCATGACGCACTCTGTGCGCGGGCCTATCTGGAGCGCATCAAACCCGACGAGGCAGTCACCGCCTTCGCCACCGAGCTCAGCCTGGCAGTCAAACGCGATACGCTGAGCTTTCTCGATCGACTGAACCGCCAGCTGTTCGCCGAGTTTACCCAGACACATCGTGATACGGGCGCACCACATAGCCCGGCATTTACCCTGCAGAGCCGCCGCGGGGCATGTCGAGATCTGGCTGTGTTGTTCGTCGACTGCTGTCGGGCTGAGGGGATTGCCGCACGCTTTGCCAGTGGTTATCAGAAGGGCCACCTCCGGAGCGAGCGACGCCATCTGCATGCCTGGCCGGAAGTGTATCTGCCCGGTGCTGGCTGGCGCGGATTCGATCCCACCCATGGGGAGGCAGTGGCCGATACGCACGTGACCATCGCGGCGGCGGCGCACTCGCGCGACACCATGCCTGTAAGCGGGAATTTTCGCGGAGCGGGGGCGAGCAGCACGCTCGATTACTCGGTGGAAATTCAGGTGTCGGAAGACTAAACGGCTGCGTGCCCCTGCCGTTCCAGGGGTCGTTGTTCCAGGGACGCCGCATCCATGGCCGCCTCAACAGTGTGTAGCCACCATTCGTGAGGGTTGCCTCGACTGGTCGTTCACGGCTCGAATGCGACATACGGGAACAACCCGTCGATTTCCCTGGCAGAGGGCCGAAGAGCAGGCTGTGCGTACGAAACCTGGCTATGATGGGTCCGATGCGGAATAGGCATTAAACGAAGACCCGAAGAACTGCAGCGCCTCGGCTTCGATCATCCGATAGGCATCTGCCAGTCGTGCCGCCCAGGCGTCGGCGCTCGCCGCTGTCCGAATCACGTCCTGGCGGATCTCGATCATCAGACTGGGCAATCCGCGACCTTCTCCGTGCACCGGGATCGTGTAGTCGATATCATCTTCGATCGGGTAGGGTTCGTTGTCTCCGACGGTGAATTCTCCACTGTGGGCGAGCACACCGAGCATTAGCGTGGCGAGTCGCCGGTCGCGCCAATGGGAAATGCCGATGTGCCAGGGTCGCGGCCGGCCGTTCAGGACCGGCGTGAAGCTGTGAATGCTAAGCAGCAGACTCGGCTGCCGGATACGGCCATCGAGCAGCCGATCGATGGCGTCATGGTAAGGGCGGAACAGCGAATTGATGCGGCTCTCTCTTTCCCATGGCGACAGCCCGCGGTTGCCCGGGACGGGGACACCGTCACTTTGTTCGGCAATCAATCCCGCGTTGCGAAGCGGTCGATTGCAGTCGATGACGAGACGCGAGTAGCCGCTCAACACCAGGGGTGCATCGAGAAGAGCTGAAAGCCGGCGCGCCACGTCGGCCGCACCCGGGTCCCAACCGATATGATCCGCCAACTGTACGGCGTCGAGGCCCAGGCTGCCGAGCCGTCGCGGGACTCTGTTGGAGGCATGATCGCAGACGAGCACCGCGCTGCTGTACCCGCCGGCATTGACCAACTCGACGGGGGGCGGTTCATCGGACCCCAGCAACGGCGCTGTCGATATGCCAGAATCCGAATCCATCATCGCGGATCTGTTCGAGACGCGATATGTGTGCGCTCGGTACGCATCAGCGGCCGGCCTGACCCCTCACTTCATCCGTCCACACCTTGAAATTCTTGAGCACATTCGGACCGAAGGTGTTACTGAGTGGCACATCCGCCGCATCCCGGCCCTGGGCGATCAGCACGCGCCCGACCCGCGGTATGTTGTTGCGCGGATCGAAGGTATGCCAGCGGCCGCCAAGGTAGGCCTCGAACCAGGCGGAGAAGTCCATGGGATCCGGCGAGGCAGGAACCCCGATGTCACCCAGGTAGCCCGTGCAGTAACGCGCTGGAATATTCATGCAGCGACAGAAGGCAATCGCGAGGTGGGTGTAGTCGCGGCACACGCCCACGCGCTCATTGAAGGCTTCGAGCGCGGTCTTGGTCGCCCGGGCATGCTGGTAGCCGAAAGTGATATGTCCATGGACGAAATCGCAGATTGCTTTTACGCGCGGCCACCCGGGGGGCGTCTGCCCGAAGAGGACCCAGGCTTTCTCGGTAAGCCGATCGGTTTCGCAGTAGCGGCTCCCGAGCAGAAACACCAGCGTCTCCGCCGGCAAATCCTCCACGGCGTGCTGCGGAGCGAAGAGGTCGATCCCGTCCGGCAGACCGCTGTCGTTGACGAGCGCATCGGTGGAGATCCGGATATCACCCGGTGGCGCAACGATACGGCTGCACCAGTTACCGAAGCCGTCGCGGTAGGCGGTGATCGGGGTCGGCGGGCTGGTGATGATGTGGTCTGCGATGATGAGATCGGAGACGCGGGTGAAATGGATATTCAGCATCAGAATCATGGGCGTCGGCTGCGGACACTCGTAGATTAACTCGTATCCGATCCGGATCTGCATCCTGAACCTCCCTCGAATACAGTACCACGACAGACTGGGCTTCATCGCCGCGACATCAACGAGGTGATGATGGCGACCAGCCTGGCGCCCTATGGAATTCTCGCCATTGTGTCACCTGGATGAAGTCGGGTCACCCGCGGGTCTGCCAGGAACGTCCTGCAATCAGAACGAAGCAGGGAGTCAGCCTGTTGTACAGAGCGTGATTCCCTGATTCTCTCGCAACGCTTTCGCTACCGTGTCTGCTACGACCTCATGACATCGGCGCCTTACCGTCAGCAGGGCTTGACGCTGTTCGTATGTGAACAGCTCCCCGGCACGGACGGCTTACCTATTGGCGTATATTCAGGTGGGCTTTGAGATCACTCAGACCTCGGTTCATTCGGACCACCTTCGGGACCGCCCTCCGGGCCCGGACCACCGGGACCACGCATGCCACCGGGACCACCCTGGGGACCGCCCGGACCACCCATCATGCCACCTGGACCACCCATCATGCCACCCGGACCACCCTGGGGATCACCGGGACCACGCATCATGCCACCCGGGCCACCCTGGGGACCGCCTGGACCACCCATCATGCCGCCTGGACCACCCATCATGCCGCCTGGACCACCCATCATGCCGCCTGGGCCACCCTCAGGACCACCGGGACTACCCATCATGCCGCCTGGACCACCCTCAGGACCACCGGGACCACCCATCATGCCACCCGGACCGCCTTCGGGACCGTTCACGTCCTGTGCTGATACGATAGTCGCAGACAGGGCGCTGGCAACGATCGCGGCAGCTAGTATTGAAGTTTTCATAGTGATCTTTCCTTATGGAGATGTAAAAAATTCATGTTTCCGTGGCCGTCGACTACAGACAGGGAAAAGCACGATATGCAGTGCGAAGACAAGCCATGATGGAAGTGACATCCCGCTGATCCCGCCAGTAGTTACGCTTTCCATCATTTAGTCGCAGACGACTTGTACGCATCAACCTCGTGGGGGCGCCTGATTTCAACGCCTCACCATTAACAGATAGACTAAATGAACTCCATCATCAAGTCTGTGCGTTATCGTACATAGCCTCGATCGATGCAGTTGGATCATTGCCGTGTCGCGGTGTGATTCCGGTCGCTCGACTGTCTTCGGCTG
>JBAVKA010000190.1:0-14935 GCA_049688075.1 Gammaproteobacteria bacterium | reverse complement strand
CCCACTGTGCTTCACTGGGCAAGGGTCTTGACCTGGACAACAGCACCGGCAACCGGTACGTCGATAACTTTACCCTGTTCGCGCGCATGATGGACGAACCCGGCTATGAAGGACGCCTGTTCGGTGAGCTGTCAGCCGTCACGCAGATCAACCGGGTGCGCAACGGCCTGAAGACGCTGGTCACGCGTACTGACTGGCACCCTCGCCTGATCAACGGTTCGGACTACCCGTTACCCGGCGTCATGCCGCTGTTTTCCGTGAAGCAACTGACGCGGCTGGGCTATCTGGAGGAAAGCGCGGGTGCAACCCTTGTCGAGATACGGCGCTACAATCCGCTGCTGTTCGACTTCGTCCTCAAGCGTAGCCTGAATATCGATGGAAAACGTCTGTCCCAGGTGGTTTTCGAAAGCCGCCGGGTTTTCACCAACAGCCGGTAATTCGCCACGGACGGGCATTCCAGTAATCCTTGTTTGAAACAATATGTTTGTTTCCGTTGTCGATTTCATTTGAGTCTTATAAATCCACCTCCACGCACAATCCGCCCTCCTGGCGGTTGATTGCGTGAATACGCCCTCCATGCGCTTCGACTGCGCGCCGTGCGATGGCCAGGCCCAGGCCGTAACCGTCACGGACCGCATTGTCATCGGCGCGTACGAAGGGTTCGAACAGCGAGGCGAGTTTGTCTTCGGCCACGCCCGGGCCGAAATCGCAGACGCTGATGTGAATGCCGCCCGCCGGAGTGCGCGCGGCACTGATTTCGACGCTGGACTGCTCGGGCGTGTATTGCAGCGCATTACGCACGATGTTGTCGAGCGCACGGTGCAGCGCATTATGATTGCCGGTCACGCTCAAACCATCCTCGCTATGCAGCGTGATTATCCGGCCGGCGGCAGCACTTTCGAATTGTGCATCCGTGGCGATATCGTGCAGCAATTGCGTCAGATCAATGGCCTCGGCCGGCTGTCTGACGCCGGCTTCGAGACGTGAGAGTGTCAGCAGTTGTCCCACCAGTTTGTCGAGTCGCCCGCTTTCACATTCGATGCGCTCGAGCGTTTTCCCGGTATTCTCCGGGTTCTGGCGCAGCAGGCCGATCGCGACCTGTAACCGCGCCAGTGGCGAACGCAATTCATGCGAAACGTCGTGCAGCAGGCGCTGTTGTGCATTAACCAGTGATTGCAGTTGTCCGGCCATATGATCGAAGTCGCGACCAAGGTCGGCAATCTCGTCACGGCGACCGCCGATACGCGGACCGACGCGGGTGTCGAGCTGGCCGGCGGCCAGCAGCCGACTGGCATCCCGCAAGTGTCGCACCGGGCGCGTCAGATACCAGGCCAGTCCTGCGCTTAACAACAGGCCGGTCATTCCAGCCGAGATCAGCCACAAAATGAATGGCGGACGATCCCGCGAATGGCGGTGTGATGCGGCATCACCACGCGTCTCACCCGGGATGAACAACAGGTATTCAGCGCCATCCGCCAGCTGCACGCGCCGCAGTCCCCGCGCGCGCACGGTGTCACCGATATCCTCTCTGGCGCGTTGCAGTGCGGCGGATGGCACAGTGTGGCCGAACAGGTCTTTACCCTGTGTGTCGACGATCAGCACCTGCCGGCGGAAATGTCGCGGCATGTCCTCGAACAATTCCGCCACTGTTTCGCGTCCACCATGACGCAGCGCGACGGCTACTGCGTTGAGCGCCAGCTCGACGCGCGGTCCGGCCGCAAGTTCATCACGTTCTTCCCAGCGTGACTGGTTGTAGAGGTTAACGGCAAATCCTACCGCAACGGAGATCACCACCAGCGACAGCCAGAAACCGAAGAATATTTTCCAGAACAGACGTCCCATCAGTATTCTGCCATCAGCTTATCAGTTGATAGCCCATGCCCCGCACCGTCTGGATCGGCGAACGCCCGTCATCGAGCAAGCCGAGCTTGTTGCGCAGCTTGCTCATATGCATATCGATACTGCGATCGAAGCGCGTGAGCTTGCGCCCCAGCGCCTGCTCTGCCAGATCACCCTTGCTCACTACATGACCGGCATGTCGCGCGAGGATTTCGAGCAGACTGAATTCCGTGCTGGTGAGATCCAGCGCCTCTCCGCGCCAGTCGGCAGTGCGCTCGCCGGGTCGTATGACAAGTGGGCCCGCATTCACCGGAGTATTCTCCGATGCGCTGACGCCGCGACGCAGAATTGCCCGCAGACGGGCAACCAGCTCGCGTGGATTGAACGGTTTTGGCAGATAGTCATCGGCGCCGAGTTCCAGTCCGACAATGCGGTCGACATCATCGCCCTTGGCGGTCAGCATCAACACCGGCACGCTGCTTGCCACGCGGATACGTCGCAGGGCCTCGATTCCGTTCAGACGCGGCATCATCACATCCAGCACCACCACATCAAAGGCACCGGTGAGTGCGGTTCGTGCGCCGGTCTCGCCGTCGTGCAGCGACGTCACAGTGAAGCCTTCCGGCGCAAGATATTCGCCGAGCATTGCGCAAAGCTCGGTATCGTCGTCGATCAATAACAGTTGTGTTGCGGAGACTGCGTTCATCGTGTTCTCAATAGTGCCACAATACGCCTGCCCGCTATCGACCTTTACATACTTTTACATACCTTTACGCGTTCACGACACCTTTTTGCACAAGCGCAACCCATACTATGCCTGCATACCGGGCAACGTCCCGGCCAAACCCTGAAACCACGAGGATTCACATATGAAACATCGCAATCTCATGCTCACAACCCTGCTGGCCGGGAGCCTGGCCACCGTCGGCTTCATCAGCATCAGCCATGCCGGCCCGCACTGTGGCGAACACAGCGGCATGTATGGCGAAGGTATGGGTTACAGCGAAGGCCGTCATGATCCACTGAAACGCCTGACGGGTCAGGTTGACCTTACCGACGCCCAGCAGAGCGAAATCAAGACCATTATCGAAACCAGCCGCACGGGTACGGAGAACGTCCGCCGGCAGCTGCTTGACAACCGCAAGGCCATGCACAGCCTGGTAACAGCCAGCGACTATACTATCGAGAAGGTCCGCGAACTGGCGGATCAACAGGCACAACTTCGTGCCGAACTCACCGTTGCACGCATCGATACCATGCATCAAACGCTACAGGTACTGACAGCCGAACAACAGGCCAAACTGGCAAAGTTGCGCGAACAGCGCGTGACAAGGCAGAAAGCCCCGATGAATGATCGCCAGGACGACTAGCACGACAATCGCGGCGACGGTTCACTGCGGGATTGTGGCAGGATGCAGTGAACCGTCCCCGACAAATTTGTGCGGAGCATTTAGACAGCCATCATCCCGGGTGGTCTGATTTGCGAATCTCTACGTTCCGGCTGGCTGCTTTTCCGGGCACCCGCTGTTCGGGCGGCGGTTTCTTGTTCCGGTGTACCAGCTGCCGGTCCCGGGCGGATGTTCTGGTGCCCACTCCGGACTGCTTAAGGGAACTTCTATTTACCAGTTTCCCACATGCCGGTTTTCCAGCCTGAATGACGGAACTGCTGCTTGTGCGGTATTCCGGTGTTCGATCCTGGAACCATGCGTATTGGTGACACCCGGATATAGATTGCCGGTGATGTCACCGGCGAACGCCCCTTGCTGCACGAGGCCGGTGACGAGGGACGGATCGCCGGCCATAACGCGATTTCCGCCGAGCCGACGGTTTTCAGGAGAAAGACGCCGCTCGGCATTACCTTCTGCGATCCCAATATCGTGGTGGTCGGCACCCGCTTTGCCGACCTCGATCCAGCCAGTACGGCGACCGGGCAGATTCAGATGGGGCCGGTGGCCGTGCCATGATCATGGCAAAGAATCGCGGCCTGATACGGGTCTATGCAGACAAGGCCAGTGGCCGCCTGCTGCCTGAGACTGATTTCAGTTGTCCGGATATACGTATGAATCAGTGCTATCACACGGCAAAACCCGGGCAGCGGGTGCGCTGCACCCTGCAGTGCATAGTCTTATCGTTAGACAACGCGCAAGCTGATGATCCCGGACTGATATCTCTATATAATCCCGGTGCCGGCTGGACGCTGCGGAGTCGTGCTTGCCTCGTGTGACAGCTATTCCTCGGCTGACCGGCACGGTGACCCGCCGGTTGGCCTGACATGGCGGTACAGGACAAATACATATGAAACGTGAGACACGTCAATACGACAATCTGCTGGAGCGGTCAGAACACTACATCTACCTCGTAGCAGGCTACATTCTGGTGATCGCCGCCGCGGGCCTGCTGGTTGCCGCTGTGATTGAAATGGCTAACACGATTATTGCAGGCGAATACACTGCGGCCATAATACATCTGCTCGACCGTGTCCTGCTCTCGCTGATGCTGGCCGAAATCATCTATACCGTCGGGCGTATCGTACAAACACAGCAGCTCGAGACCGAGCCGTTTCTTATCGTCGGGATCATTGCCGCGATCAGGCGCTTGTTGATTATCACCGCGGAAGGCGCATCCCATGTCGATATCGCTGATCCTCGCTTCCTGGGAACGCTCGCCGAACTTGGCTTGCTTGCAGCTATTATTCTCATGCTCGCCTGGGCCATGCGTTTGCTCAGAAATTCAACTGTCAATGCACCACGCGATACGCCGTCCCTATCAGGGAATTGAAGTAGTATTCCGTGACCGGGCTGTACCCCTGATTCGGATAACCGTGCTGAACGGATGCGCTACTGTTTTATGTCCAACGACCCGGTTACCCTGACCTGAGCGAATGTATAACCCGGCACAAGGGTTTCAGGAAGCCCGTTTTTGATATAGACTCATTCCGCACGTTGATATAGATAACTAATCAGAACATCAACCTGTCAAGCATATTGCATTATTTGCGTATTCTTAAAAACTTATATGCTGACGTATTAGAGATTGTCGCCATAGGTTGAAGACTATTAGCGTCACCCTGTTGTCGAATTCATTAAATATACAGGCATTCCTGACCCGGAATGTCTATATTAATAACGAATCAATAATAAGGCGAAATATAAGGCGTAAATCAAAATACCCCGGTGTTCACCATCGTCCCAAATTCAAGGAGGTTACCATGAATCACTCGAACATCTTCGTTAGATTGTTCTATCTGCTTATATCTGCCGGACTGACAATCGGGCTCGCCAATTCCTGCCTTGCGGCATCTGACGGCGCCCAGCTCGCTGCTGACAAGTGTGATGCATGTCATGGCAAGAACGGTAACAGCGAGAAGGAGGATGTGCCCAGCATTGCCGGTTTCTCCGAAGTCGTGATGGAAGATTCTTTTGATATGTACCAGTCAGGTGAACGCAAGGGGGACACATACAAGGTCGATGGCAAGGAAACCAACATGAACGAGATTGCCAAGGCTCTGGCACCCGAAGACATCGAGGCGCTGTCAGTCTTCTATGCAGAGCAGACCTTCCAGCCGCGGCAGCAGAAGTTTGATGCCGCGCTGGCCGCGAAGGGCGCCGCAATCCATGAAAGTAAATGTGAGAACTGCCATTCGGAACAGGGCAGCAACGCGGATGATGATGCCGCGATCCTGGCGGGGCAATGGAGCCCTTATTTGCTGGCACAGTGTCACGCCTTCCGCAGCGGTGATCGGGAGCCGCCATCGAAGATGAAGAAGAAGATTGACGATCTCAGCGATGAGGAAATAGAGGCGCTCGTCAACTTTTACGCCAGTCAGCAGTAATTTTCCGGATCTGGTTGCTTTTGTCCGTGGACACCGGAAGGATTTTCCGTGCCGGCATGTCTGTAAGCGCCCTTGTCCCCTGCATTTGTCATTACCAGAGTCTGGCCAGGCCGGCGAAGGAGTGTGATTATCATGAGTAAGCTGACACCCGATGAAGAAAAAAGGATCCTGGAAGGTTCACCCAGGGGTACCCTGGCCCTGCTGCTGCTGATGGCTGTGATCTTTGCAGTCGGTTGGGCGTATATGTACTTCGGAAGATTCCTTGAGCATGGTGCGGTGACCTGAGGGGGCTGATTGATGGCTAGTGATCCACTGAAAGCTGTTTGCGAGGACCCACTCGAGAGACTATGGATATGGATATCCGTGTTGCTTGCCGCTGTGGCCGTAGTGCTGCTTGGTTTTTACTCCGTGGCAAACAGCATCAATCCACCCAGTAATGTTGAAACCATTGACTCATCCCGCCTGCACCTGAGCAAGGAGTTTGCCGAGGACAATCTTGGTGTCAAGACCGGCCCGGACGGAGCCGTACGGGTGACACTGGTCGCGGCGCGTTACGGTTTCTATCCGCAGCGTATCGAGGTCCCGACTGATACCCCTGTTACCTTCCGTATGGCCAGTGCGGATGTGCTGCATGGTGTTCATGTGCCCTATACGAATATGACTTCCATGATCGTTCCCGGCTACATTTCGGAGGTGACCACAACCTTTCCGAAACCCGGTGAGTACACCATGATGTGTAACGAGTACTGTGGTCTTGGACATGACCATATGTGGTCGCGACTGATTGTGGTGCCGAAGGACGAGTGGGGGAACAAGCAATGAACGACCAGAATGCCGTAAGCCTGAGTCTGTCCAATATGTGGGTTGCCTTTATTGCCTTTACTGCCGCTTCCCTCATGGGTGTCTATCAAACGATCGAGAGGAGCGGACTGGTCCCCTCACTGGAATCGCCGCAACTGTACTTTGGTTCCGTATCGACCCATGGCGTGCTCATGGGGTTTGTTCTGACGACTTTTTTCATCATGGGCTTTGGCTATTATTCGGCCACCACCAGCCTCAAGCAGCCGGTCTGGAACAAGCCGCTGGCCTGGTTCGGATTCTGGATCGCCGTGATCGGTGTGCTGACCGCCGCAGTGCCGCTGCTGACCGGGAATGCCTCGGTGCTCTATACTTTCTATCCGCCGCTGCGGGCGCATCCGGCCTTCTATATCGGTGCGACCCTGCTGGTGGTGGGTTCCTGGGTGTGGTGCCTGGAAATGATCATGATGATGATCATCTGGAAGCGGGCCCATCCGGGCGAGCCGGTGCCACTGGTGATGTTCGGTAACGTTGCCAATGCCACCCTGTGGCTGTGGACCAGTATCGGCGTAGCCGCCGAGGTGCTGTTCCAGCTGATTCCCTGGTCACTCGGGTTGATTGACACCGTTGATGTGGGGCTGGCCCGGACGCTGTTTTCATGGACGCTCCACGCCATTGTGTATTTCTGGCTGTTCCCGGCCTACATTGCCATGTATACCCTGCTGCCGAAAGAGGCGGGCGGCAAGTTGTTCAGCGATCAGATGGGGCGGGTGGTCTTCATTATGTTGCTGGTTTTTTCGGTGCCGATTGGTTTCCACCATCTCTTCATGGACCCCTTCCAGTCCGACGGCTGGAAGTTTCTGCATACGATGGGGACCTGGATGGTGGCGCTGCCCACGATGTTCACGGGTTTTACCATTATTGCCTCCCTGGAGATTGCCGGTCGGCTGAACGGTGGCAAGGGGCTGCTTGGCTGGATTGGTGCACTGCCCTGGAAAAAACCCCTGGTCACGAGCGTCATCCTGGCCTTGCTGTTGCTTACCTTTGGTGGTTTTGGTGGCCTGATCAACTCCAGTTATGCGATGAATACCATGGTCCATAACACCCAATGGGTCACCGGCCATTTTCATCTGATCTTTGCCGGCACTACGATTATTGTGTATTTCGGCATTGCCTACTACATTTGGCCAAAGATGACAGGGCGGCAACTCCATTCCAGAGACATGGCACTGACCCAGTTATGGTCGTGGTTCATCGGTATGCTGGTGTTGACGTTGCCCTGGCATGTACTGGGCCTGCTGGGTCAGCCGCGACGGATTTCTTCGGCGCCCTACGATTCGCCCCTGGTTGAACAATGGTTCCCCTATGAGGTCGTTATGATTGCGGGGGGCGGCATACTCATGCTCTCGGCGCTGTTGCTGATCTACAATTTGTGGAAGACACACGGTAACGGGCGGCAGGAGGAAAACACCGGGGTTGAGTATGCCGAGTCGCTGCATCCCGTGTTGCACTTGCCAAAACTGTTGAACGGTTTTGCCTTCTGGAATGTGTTGCTGCTGGTCTACATGGTCGCCAGTTATGGCTATCCCATTATTCAGTTCTTCATCCTGGAAACCCACGGTGCACCTCCATGGAGTATTTGATCATGATGCGTTCAATAAGTGCGGTGGTCCTTGGTCTGGTGTTGCTGGTACCCTGTCTGGTGAGTGCGGAACCTTCATCCGAGGTGACGTTTGATGCCCCGACGCGGGCACTGCTGGCCGCCGCGAATCCTGCCAATGGTGAAAAGCTCGCCGATAAGTGTCATAAATGCCACGGCGATGCCGGTGTCTCGGACGATCCCGGGGACGCCAATATTGCCGGTATGCGCGCCTCGTATATCTACAAGCAACTGCAGGACTTTCATACAGGGAAACGGATCGACAGGGGTATGAACCGCCAGATGAAAGGGCTCGACGAGCAGACGATGGCTGATCTCGCGGTCTGGTACGCCTCCCTGCCGCCGGCGCAACCAGCCGGTGGTACCGCCGATCCGACCGCGATTCAGCTGGTTTTTTTCGGTGATCCCACGCGTGACCTCAAGGCCTGTGCCTCCTGCCATGGCAGGGATGGCCGGGGCGGGCAGTACGACCACCCCGCCATTGCCGGACAGAATCATGATTACCTTGTCCAGACACTGACCGATTTCAAGGAAGGCTCACGGGAGAATGACATCTACGCGCGCATGCGCCTGATTGCCAGGGCCCTGACCGATGAGGAGATCAATGCCCTGGCTGCGTACTATGCGGCGCCGGTGACCGATGGGTCCGAACAATAATGGCCGGGACCGGTAAAATGCAGAATGCCAAGCCATTCACTTGCCGCTGAGACAGGCGCTGAATCTGATTCTGAACCGCTGGCAGATTGCGCCTGTTTTCATTGCGGCCTGCCGGTGCCCGATTACCCGGCACCACCGTCCCTTTACGTGTCAGGAACCGAGCGAGCGTTTTGCTGTCACGGTTGCCAGGCGGTATGCGAGGCCATTTTGGGTGCCGGTCTGGGGGATTACTACCGGTATCGGACCGAAGCAGCGCTAACCGCCAATCGCCAGACTGTTCCCGATTTCCTCCTTCACCTGGATATTTATGACCGTCCCGAGATCCAGAAGGATTTCGTCAAGGCGGAGGGCGACTGGCGGGAGGCGTCGTTGCTGCTCGAGGGTATCCGCTGCGCGGCCTGCCTGTGGCTGAATGAACGGCATCTGCGGCATCTGCCCGGTGTGATCGATGTCGGTATTGACGAGACCATGCAGCGGGCAAGAGTTCGCTGGGATCCCGCCCGCATCAAGCTCAGCGAAATACTCAGGGCAATTACCGATATTGGTTACATTGCCCATCCCTATGATGTGACGCGCAGCGAACAACTGCTGCAGGAACGCAGGCGGCGCAGTGCCGAGCGTCTCATCTTTGCCGGTATGGTGGGTATGATGGTGATGAATTTTTCGGTTGCGACCTATTTCAAGGGTGCACCCGATGCCCATGGACAGTTGCCACTCTGGGTTATCATCGGCCGCTGGACCACCCTGATGATCACTACCTTGATCCTCGCCTATCCCGGCCAGGAATTTTTTATGGGGGCCTGGCGTGATCTGCGCAGACGGCGTGCGGGCATGGATGTTCCAGTTGTACTTGGGCTGACAGCGGCCTTTGCCGGCAGTCTGTATGCAACCATTGTTGCCCGGGGCGAGGTCTATTTCGATTCCATAGCCATGTTTGTATTCTTCCTGTTGATGGCACGGCGCTGGGAAATGCGTGGCAGGCTGCAGGCTGCCGATCGCCTCGATCGGCTCGCACATGCAACTTCCCGGAGCGTCAGGCGACTGAATGAGGATGGCCACTGCGATGATGTTCCCGCCAGCGATCTGGTTGCCGGTGATCAGTTGCGGTTATTGCCGGGAGAGACCCTTGCGGTCGATGGTGTCCTCGTCACGGGTTGCAGCAGTTTTGACGAGTCACTCCTGACCGGGGAGGTCAGCCCGGTGTTGCGTCGGCCAGGTGACCGGGTGGTTGCCGGATCAGTCAATGGCGAGCAGCCTGTTGTGATTCGGGTGACACACGGGGTGCAGGCATCGACGGTCAGTGAGATCCGGCGTTTGGCCGCGCAGGGGCTTGAACAACGCCCCCGCGTTGCGGAACTGGCGGAGCAGGCCGCGCGCTGGTTCATTGCCGGCATCCTGGTCATTGCCAGCGCAACGGCACTGTACTGGCTCTGGGTCGAACCGGCTCGCTGGCTTTCCAGCACCATTGCCGTGCTGATTATCACCTGTCCCTGTGCGCTTGCGCTGGCAACGCCCGTTGCACTGGCAGTGGCGGCAGGACGTTTTGTGGAGATGGGGGTGCTGCCCTTGCGTATGCGTGCTCTGTATGGACTGGCAACGAGTGATGTGGTGGCCTTTGACAAGACCGGGACCCTGACAAGCGGGCGTCTCAGTATTGCCGCTGTCCTTGCGACCGCTGATCTGGACCGGCACCAGTGCCTGCGTTATGCAGCGGCATTGTCCGTGGTATCGGAGCATCCTGTTGCCAGGGCGTTACGACAGGCGGTGCCAAAACCGGGGCTTGTCATCAGCAATGCCAGCAATGTTCCCGGCTCCGGCATAGAGGCGATGATTGCCGGCGAACACTGGCGCCTGGGGAGTCCCGGGTTTGCTGTCGGTGAGAGCTTGCTGGCTCCGGCTGTGCGCGACGCCATAGAACGACAGCAGGCTAAAGGCCGCACCGTGTCGGTGCTCTGCAATTCTCAGGGTGTACAGGCGGTCGTGTCGTTTACGGATCCATTACGGCAGGGCGCCGCTGAAATGCTGTCGCGAATGAGGACGCTGGGTGTCGACAGCTTCGCCATTCTCAGCGGGGATAACCTGACCAGCGTAGCGAGGCTGGGGCAGCAGTTGAAAGTAGATGACTTGCGGGGTGAACTGTCGCCGCTCGGCAAGTTGCAGTGGATGGGTGCCCGGCAGAAGGCGGGGCATCGTGTCACCATGTTCGGTGATGGCATTAACGATGCACCGGTGCTGGCGGCGGCGGATGCCTCGGTCTCCTTCTCGGATGCGACGGATCTCGCAAATGTGAGCAGTGATTTTCTTCTGCTCGGCACTGACATCGGGGTGCTGGCCGATGCCCGGCGGATTGCCCGCCGCACCCGCAGGACCATCGTGCAGAATCTCACCTGGGCAGCCGCTTACAATGTGCTTGCGGTGCCGCTTGCAGCCGCTGGCTGGGTTCCCCCCTGGGCCGCGGCCATTGGTATGTCGTTCAGCTCGCTGTTTGTAGTCCTGAATTCCCTGCGGTTGCAGCAGGGATAGGCAGGAGGGTGTGGGGTTTTGCCTCTGTATTTGCTACTCTGTGTCTATCCTCAACAAGCAATGTTTGTAGCCTGGATGGAGCGTAGCGGAGTCCAGGCTGCAGCATCTGGTTTTATGAGATCTGATACCCATGACTAGCAGGTTCGTGCTTGTTGCAGTCGTAATTCTGACCGTAGCGGCAAGTCTGGCAGGTTCCCGAATCGACTCCCTTGCCCGGGATGCGTCCACACGGGTCGCAGTCAGCAATGCCTGGGATTTGCCGCCGCTGGTGCTGGACGATCTGAACGGCAAGCAGCGCAAGCTGTATGACTGGCATGGCAAGGTGATTGTCCTGAATTTCTGGGCGAGTTGGTGTGGCCCGTGCCTGACCGAGATTCCTTCCCTTGTTCGTTACCAGCAGGAGTATGGAGAGGCCGGGTTGCAGGTTATCGGCGTTGCCATGGATGAAACGCAAAAGGCACGCAACGTGGTACGTAGCCTGTACATAAATTACCCGGTTCTGGTCGCCGATCCGGATGATAATCAGGGTCTGCTGGGACAATGGGGAGATGCACGGCAGGTGTTGCCCTATTCTGTTGTGATCGGCCGTGACGGACATATCCCCTTCACACAGACCGGCGTCATGGATGAGGAGAGCTTTACGGATAATGTGCTCCCCTTGATCATGTCCACGCCAGCCATGGCGGATTTAACAGCCGCTTCATTCCAATAGCTGTTTGGTCCCATGAGCTACTGACGGCAGCTTTCTTTTCGTCATTCCTGAACAGGCAGTGACCACTTTACCGGGTACCTGTCGGCAAGGCTCCTGAGGTAGGCCGGCACCTGTTTGGCAATCATCGCTTGTCTGACACGGTCCGGGATCTCGGAGAGCGGGCGCTGTCGCCCGGGGCGGCGGTCTATGATGATCACGAGATGGAAGCCGCGGGGTGTCTCGATGATTGCACTGACTTCATCGTCCTTGAGGTCCTTCATCGCCGCTTCCAGGGCCGGAAAACCACTGCCTTCATTCAGCCAGCCCATGTCGCCGGCTTGATCGCGCCCGACAGGGTCGATGCTTGACTCACTGGCCAGTACGAACAGGCTTTCCCCGTCCAGGATCCGCTTGCGCATGGCCTCGGCCTCTTCGCGAGTCGCCAGGACCAGCTGCCCGATATGGCGGCGTTCGGGGATTCTGCCGATCTCCGGATGTTGCTGGTAGTAGTCACGGAGCGCCGTCTCGTCGGGGCTCCATTCACGTTCTTTTTTCTCGATGAGCGCACGCGGCAGCAATTCATTTTTATAGCTCTCAACCTGTGGTTCCACATCAATGCCGCTGTCGAGCGCTGCGCGAGCGGCAAGGGTGATTTCTATAAAGGACTGCAGTCGCTCTGCTTGCTGTTCCGGAGTCTCCGGCGTGACCGCGTCGCCTTGCGGTACTCGAATGTCAGCGTAGTGCACTGTGAAGAAGTCGCTTTCGGCAAGTACCGTGTTGTCCGTTGGCTGCGAAGTCAGCCTGTCGCTGTAATTGCGCACATGATATTGCTGTTCGAGTTCCTTTAAACGCTCCACTTTCAATCGCTTGAAACGTTCCGAGATGTAGGTGGAGCGGGCTGCCGTCAGTGCGTCCGGAATACCCTTGTAGCGTTGCTTGAGGTCGAGATCGACAGTTTCCGGAATTGTGATGGACTCGCGCAGGCTTTGTATGTAGCCCCGGTACAGCAGACCGGTACGATAGTTTATTACTTCGTGCTTGAACTCCGGGTCCTGATTCAGACCAATGGCAAGCGCTTCCTGTCGAAGGATCTCGGCATCCACCAGGCGTATCAGCATGTCTCCGCGCAATGCGGCCTGCTGGTCTTCCTCCATGGAAGGAAACTGGGTGGCGAAGGGGGCGCTGCCCATAGCGTGGGCCAACTGGGTGTCGGTAATCGTGGCGGTTCCGATGGTCGCCAGTACCTGTTCGCAAGCGGCCGGGCCAGACAGGCACAGGGCTACAAAAAAGAGGGTGGTCCGCAGAGCGACCGGGACGATGCCTGTTTCAGTCATGGTGTGATTTCCGGAGATCATCAGGTTTGCAATCAGCGAGGAGAACACAAGTTAACCGACATGCCCATCCGGAAAGAATAAATCTCTTCCAGGCTGTAGCTCCTGCTTACGCCCCTTGCCTGCATCCTGCAGGCTAGACGCAAGGTTAGAACATATTGTTATCAAACGCATACGAGGATGTTTTCTTTGCGTCTTTGCGAGGGAGCACGGTGTTTGTAGACGGACACTAACCAATGAACTCAATAGTATGTTCGTTGAAAAAAAACAGGGGGCTGGCGCCCCCTGCAGGGTGTTCAGACACTGCTGCCCAGCGGGTAAGCCTCAGTCTTTGCTGGGTGGTGGGATTTTGCCGCCCAGATCCGGTGCATTGGCGTGCATCCAGGTAATGGCCGCATCGAGATCACCGCCGATCTTCTTGCCATTCCATTTCTCGTCCACGGCAATAAACGGCACGCCCTTGTCATTGGCCTCATGGCAGGCAGCGCACAGTATCGGTCCGTGACTGCCGTCCGGGTTGTACTGCGGTGCCTGTTTGTAGGTTGTCTGGTCGATCGTTGGTGTTACCGGATACAGGCCATGGATCGACTGGTGACAGGCCTGACAGGCAAGGCCTGCGTGACCCTTCGAGTAGCGCATCAAGCTGTATTTCCCGGGTTGGTTGATCGGGAAAGCGACACCACCCTGGCCCTCGACATAGGGCGCGGCATGGCAGTCTGCACAGTGCGGGGCGCCGGCGGCCAGCCAGTAGTCGCGTCCATTGCTGGCCGCATCGTAGGGTACCGGTGCGGCGCCAGTGGCACCTTCCGGCAGCTTCAGCGACTTCGGATCGACTGCCGGGTTGGCTGACAGGATAGTGACGTTGACATCGCCGTCGTCATCCATGTGCACCAGCGGACCGTCGCCTTTCAAGGCAATGACTGCGATATCCGGTACCAGGCGATCCTGTTCCCAGGGCAGCATGACGCCCGATTTCTTCGGGTTGTTGTAGCCCTTGCTGGTCAGGACAACCTTCGGATCCATGTATTTCTCTTCCAGTTCCTTTTCGCTGACGCCAATCGCCTTGGCAATCTCGCCCAGCGACTTGTTACGCAGCGTCGTACCTTCCTGCTTGAACGCCTGGCTGATGTTGTCGCGCTGATACAGTTCGCGTGACAACTGCGAGTGGCAGTTGGTGCACCACAGGCCCTTGCCATCCTTGCCGTTACCGATCTGCGAGACATTGGTCTGTATCCACTTGCCAATGGCATTCAGGTGCTCAGGTGTCCCGACGCCGTCTTTATCCTTGTTCGGGTTGGAGTGGACGTCGCGACCGGCAAAACATCCCCCCTTGGAGTCGCGGTTATCGGACTTGGCATAGGAGTTCGTGCCAGCCAGGGTGATCGGGTAGCCGTCCATCGAGCCATCCTGGCGGTGTGACGGGTGACAGCCCGCGCAAGCTCCTGTACGTCCCTGGGCATCCTCCAGCGGACGCCATTTGAGGTGCTGGTAGTGAAATGCCTGGGTCAGGGGCTGCAAGGGTACGTCGTTTTCCACCGTCTTGCCCACGGCTGCCTCTTCACCCTTGGAGATCAGTACGCCAATGACGTTATCGGCATGGCACT
>JBAVKA010000189.1:0-11410 GCA_049688075.1 Gammaproteobacteria bacterium | reverse complement strand
GCTGCCGAATAAACCGGTTCGTCTCATCGGCATAGGCATCAGCGGCTGGGAGGCAGACCAGCCAGCACAAACTGACCTGTTCGATCAATCCGAACAGCAGGAAGACAATAAACGCTTACTGGAAACGATCGATGCGGTGACCGAGAAATTCGGCAAGCAATTGCTGCAGGTGGGTGTGTCTCGCAAGCCGCGGTAACCGCAGCAACCGCAGCAACAGGGACAGTCTCGGTGGCTATGCCGTTAACCGTCCATTTTGAGGATTTAATGACCGCCAAAAATATACCATGCGCCCCAGCCAGCGCGTTTTATTTTTCGGCCCAGGGTTTCAAATTCTTCGGCATTTTTCGCTTCCAACAGACTGATTAAGGCTTCGTTGTGATGTTCTCTGGCACAAAAGAGTGGCGAGCGTCCGTAAGCGGGGCTGTTGACATCGGCACCCGCCTCCAGGAGGACTTCGATGGCAGCGTTAAGATTTGCCTGGATATTTTTGTCTGTACCCTGGTATGCACAGGCAGCTTGTGAGAGCGCCAGGCCGTGTTCGTTTTTGGCATTGGGATCCATACCCATATTGATTAGCCGACTGACCAATTCTGCATCGCCACTTGTAGCGGCCATGGCCAGAATTTGCGGGTAGGGTGTTGGATCTGCGCCGCCATCGAGAAGCAATAAAAATACGTTACTTTGAATGTTCAGGGATGCCTCTAAAATGGCGGGTCTGGGAAAATGATCTCCCGGAGTATGCCAATTGGGATCAAGTCCCTGATCGAGAAGCTGCGCAACCGTTTCTTCCCGGTTGTTTCGCACTGCACTGATGAGTGCCGGACCAAAGAGCGGATTTAATTGATCCGCGCTCGGTTTGACGTGGACCAGCAGCAGTAACACAATGTCTGTGTAACCCTCTCGGCCGGCCCGGGTGGCCGCATAAAGCCCGTACCATTTATCCCAGCGCACAGCGGCGCCCTTTTCCAGGAGCAAGTTGACGATTTCGGTATGACCTTTATATGCGGCGTTCTCCAGGGCTGTCTGCACTAAATAACCATAGCGCGGGTTTTTATTTGGCAGGGTGAAATTAATGTCGGCGCCCTGAGCCAATTGTGCCTGCACACCCGACAAGTCCCCTTGCTCAGCCGCTTTTAATAATTCCGGACTTGCTGTTGCAACACTTGAAAAACCGTCAGTTAAAAACAGGCTGGCAAGAAATAAAATGAATTTGAACGGTTTGCACATTGCAGGATCTAAAAGTCCGCCAATTGAGTGATGCTAACAGAGTGGTACGGCCATTCTACAGGTTTTGTTAACAGGCCGGGACAATGGGAGCATGCCACAAGTATTCAACGCATCGAACTTTCCGGCCCGCCATAATTGAAGCTCAATGACTGATCTAGCCGCTCACTGCAATCATCGAAAATCGAAAAATCGGGGACAGACCACAATTACCACCATCCACTATTGACTGTTCTATCAGATAACGTGGTCTGTCCCCGATTTATCACTCTCTTGCTTCCTTCAGACATCCCCTCGCGGGTTTTCCCTTGCCGTCGGCTAGTAGTTTTCATCATCATGGTTATACTCACTCGTGATGATCAGGTACCGGCCGGAAACGAGAGGTGGAGATGAAGGTCAAGGAAATCTGGCGATATCCGGTCAAGACAATGGCTGGAGAGAAACTGAGACAGGCAGGCTTAGGGTCTCTCGGTATCGAAGGTGATCGGGTCATGCATGTCGAGAACGACAAGGGTCGGGTGATTACTTCACGTTCTCATCCGCGCTTTCTGGGCCATAAGGGCTCGGTGGGTCTGCATGGAGAAATCAGAGTGGACGGCCGGCCCTGGAGTAGTCCAGATGTTGCCGCCGAGGTTGTGGACATTGCCGGACCGGGCGCAAAGCTGGTGCGCTATGATGGTGCCGAGCGCTTCGACGTGCTGCCATTGCTGGTGGCCACCGACGGCGCAATCGCGGCTTTCGGCCACGACCATCGCCGCTTACGGCCGAACATTGTGATTGGCGGCGTCGAAGGCCTGACCGAACGTGAGTGGCCGGGCGCGTGCTTGCGAATCGGCAAAGTCATCATCGGCGTCCAGGATCTGCGTCTGCGCTGCATCATGACTTCATACGACCCCGACACGCTGGTGCAGGATAAGGAAATCACGCGCGACATCTACAAGCGTTTCGACGGCAAGCTTGCGCTCAACTGCTTCGTGATAGAAGGCGGCGAGATTACCGTTGGTGACGAGGTGCAACTGGTGCGGGGGCATTGTCAGATAGCCCGGTAACCTTCAACAGTCCGCACTTTCCCAGCATACCGGCAAGGCTTCGTATCGTATAAGCACCGCGGCTGAAACCGAAAAGGAAAAGGCGGTCATTGGACTGGTAATGTTCGCCAAGCCACCGGTAGGCACTCATGGCCTTTAGCATTTTCTTATCCCGATGGCGATGCGATCGCTTGCCGATTCACTCTGATGCCCATCGATGCCGTCCAGACGCGCGCGTGCTTCGATCGAAGCGGCGGCGTGCCCCGGGGGACACGACTACAAGGATGCCGGACACATTCATGACCGCGATGCCATGTTTGGAAAGATCCTGCACAAAGGAGGGGCCAGTACTTAAGTTTATGGTTGATTACTTAACTACTGACGTCACATTCTCGCGAAGCCCAGGCTGCCAATGATTGTCCGGCGTAACCGATCAAGAAAGGGCGAAATGCCGTCCTTACACGTCATTCAGCATCTGCCACAGCCTTGTGCCCGCTATTTATTGCATATGCCCAGACTACTGCTAGACTTCCTGTTACTCATCGGCCGCTCGCCACTCGCTTGCTTCCAGTACCAGCAGACCTCCAGAGGCTGGCACCGGGTGAAAGAACAATGGCCGGCATCGAGTAACCACCAGAACCACCTTGGCCTGAACATAACTAAAGACAGCCGTCCTTTACTATCGTCAAAAACAATGACGAACCCACAACATACATTAGGAGGAACAACAATGTCGATGAATAACACATCCGCTGCGTTGCTTGGCGCAATCCTGCTGGTGATCGCGGCACCCGTGTCCGCCGCAGGACCAACCGCAACCATGTTGTCCAACACCTGTGCCGGCTGCCATGGAACTGACGGGGCAAGTGTCGGGCCCGCGTCTCCAACCATCTCCGGGATGTCGGCACCCTATTTCATCGATACGATGAAGGCATTCAGGGATGGACGCCGGGCGAGTACAGTGATGGGCCGTCTCGCCAAGGGTTACACTGACGAAGAAATTGAGCTCATGGCGGGATGGTTTGCCGAGAAGCCCTTTGTGCCCGCCAAGCAGGAGACAGACGCAGCTGCCGTATCCAAGGGTGAAAAACTTTACGCCGACAACTGTGATACGTGCCACGAGGGAAATGGTTCGCTTGCCAGTGATGACGCAGGCATCCTCGCCGGCCAATGGTTGCCTTATCTGAACTACACAATGGCCAATTTCAGGTCCGGCGCAAGACCCATGGACAAGAAGATGAAAAGGAAGGTCGATGATCTGGACGATGCACAGATCGATGCGTTGTTGCAGTTCTTTGCCAGCCAGCAATAGCTCACAGGGGAGAATCAAAATCATGAAACAGCTTACACGCAGAGATTTCGTCAAGCTTCTGGGTGGCACGGCAGCCATCGGTGCGCTGGGCTTCCCTGCCATCGTCACGGCAGGCGGTAGCAAGAAGGTAGTGGTTGTCGGGGGTGGTGCCGGAGGTGGCACCGCGGCAAAGTATATACGTATGGCCGATCCCACGATCGAAGTCACGCTCATTGAGCCGAACAAGCACTACTACTCGTGCTTTCTGAGCAACGAGGTGATCAGCGGCCACCGCAGTATGGACACGATCAGGTTCGGCTATGATGGTCTGCGCAAGCACGGGATCAAGGTGGTGCATGACATGGTCACAGGCATCGACGCAGCGGCCCGCAAGGTCACCACCAAGGGCGGGCAGAGCTTCGGCTACGACCGGGCCATTGTCGCACCCGGCATCTCGTTCCGGTGGAATGCCATCGAAGGCTATAACATGGCAGCCAGCGAGACGATGCCCCATGCGTGGGAGGCCGGAACGCAGACCGAATTGCTGCGCAAACAGGTCATGGCCATGAAGGATGGTGGAACGGTGATTATTGTTGCACCGCCCAACCCGTTCCGGTGCCCGCCGGGACCGTACGAACGCGCCTGCCAGATTGCCAGCTACCTGAAAAATAACAAGCCGAAGTCAAAGATCCTGATACTCGATGCCAAGGACAGTTTTTCCAAGCAGGGCCTGTTTACCCAGGCGTGGGACCGCCACTACAAGGGCATGGTGGAATGGCTCAAGGCCGCGGACACCGGGGGCGGCGTCAAGAGAGTCGATGTCAAGGCAAATTCCGTTTCGACAGACTTCGATACGTACAAGGGGGCGGTTGTCAACGTCATACCCGCACAGAAGGCCGGCATGATTGCCGAGGTTGCAGGACTGACAGATGACACGGGCTGGTGCCCTATCGTGGGCAAGACCTTCGAATCCAGCATCCATAAGGGTATCCATGTCGTTGGTGACGCGGCAAACCAGGCGCCGTTGCCGAAATCGGCGTACGCGGCCAGCTCGGAAGCCAAGGTCGTGGCTGCTGCAGTAGTGGACCTTGTCAACGACCGCGAACCCGGGACACCGTCCTGGGTCAACACCTGCTACAGCATTGTGGCACCGGATGACGCCGTCTCTGTTGCCATGGTCTATAAATTGGGTGCCGACGGCAAGGTGGCCAAAATCGAGGGCGCGGGCGGGTTAACGCCGATGGACAGTTCAGCCGAGGACCGCAAGCGCGAGGTGCAGTACGCGTACAGCTGGTTCGACAACATTACGCACGATATATTCGACTAAGACCGCTAACCATCCCCTCTGACAGACAGGGCCCGCCCATGCGGGCCCTGTCTTTTCAAGAGTATCCGCAGGACATTGGAACGCACGCCGGCATCTTCCTGGCTGTCGCTGCTATTTGTCGTCTTTTCCCTGCCGAGTGGGCCTGGTCTTGCAGCGGCGGAACTGTCAGAATTCCCCTTTCGCGGCCCCCTCCATGATCTCGCGCATCGTGCGGCGGACCTTCAGGGCGTCCGCCTTGAGTTCGGGTGGCAGTTCCTTGGCTCCATGGATCAGGAAGTCCATATTGAGCGTATACAGCCAGAGCTTGCCTTCCTTGTCCTCCACCACGCTGATGGTACACGGCATGAAGGCGGTATAGGCTTCGTTGTGATTGATCATCTTGATTCCAACGCGTGCATCGCAGAAGTTCAACAGGTTCACGTGACGAAAGGGCGTTCCCGTCACGGCCTCCGCCTGCTTGTAAAACGGTGACTCGCCGACGAAGAGAAAGTTCCTGGCCGCTGCCAGGCTCTTCATCGACTCCTCCACCTCTTCCGCGCTGATTCCCTCTTCCACGGGGACCGCCCATACGAAAGCATCGGCGATGTCCCGGGTTTCCAGCAACTTGGTGGCGAATTCCTGGTAGAGCCCGAAAGCGTCAGGATCGAATTCGCGGGTTGCATTCCAGATCTGGGCCACGAACACAACCACGATTACCAGGGCAACAAAACCGATGATTGCCAGTATATTGCGCAATAGATTCACGATAATCCCTCCCCCAAGAGCTGAACGTGATGGTGTGGTACTGGGGAAAGGATAGTCGATGGACCGGATTGTGTATAGAAAATAAACGCCTTTTTCAGCACTCGTCAACGGATCATCCACGGGCAATGAAGGGATCTGCGCCCTGCCGCTTCCTGCGTAACCAATTGGCGATATACAAGGAGCGCAAACTTAGGCCCGTTCGGCCTGACACGCCTACCGCGATGGCACCACGCATGTCATCTTCGAGCCTGTCTCTGGCGATATAGTCCTGAATACTCTCCAGCGCCCTTGCCGCTGGCTTCGTCCAAATGATGCGCACGATCAGCTATTTTTATATTTATTGAATATCTGTTCCATTTCGGTGTCGCTGGCGAAGCAACCTTCACCTGCCGCCTTGATGCAATATTCACGTGTGTATAGCGAGTTCAGGCATCCCGTTTATGAATGCGCTTCTCGATCTCAGGCCAGGTGCTACGCTGTGCGATGCGCAGATCATAGTCAGCTTGCAGGCCGATCCAGGTTTCTGGTGAAACACCAAAGTACTTGCCAAGGCGCAGTGCCGTATCAGCCGATATGGCGCGTCTGCCGTTGACGATGCCGCTGATACGCACGAAGGGTAAATTCGCATTCCAGCACAGTGCGATCTCACGTCGTGGTATTCGGCGCCATATCGACGGTGAGCCAGATGCGCCCCTTACCCGTGAGCCTTGGGTATCTTGAGTCGATCGCGTACTCTGAACTCAATTGTTGCTGGAATCGCGGGTAACACCCGGCTCTGTCTGGACAAAGTGGGTAACGAATGGCAATTCCTCCCGGAAAGCGCTTAGAATAGAGTGTATGCCAAAGGGATCACGCACACACATTCTGGGTATGGCGAGTCTGGGTGTCTCCGTGCTGTTGCTGGGTTGCGGGCCTGCAGATGATTCACCCGCCGGGAAAACCGCGCAACCGCAAGCGGAGAGTCTTCAGGGAGTTGACTCGGACACGCCCGGCGCCCGGTTTGCTTTCCAGATCAAGAACGGCGAGCACGCCGGGACCTATGAACTGGCGAGCTTTGATCCGCAACCATGCCAGATCGGCATGACCGGCGAGAACATGTTCAGCGTAAACGCCAGCGGTCAGCCACCTTCGCTCGTCTATGCCGAAGCATTCATCCCCGACTTTCAAGCCGGTGGCGGCTCGACCGAAACGTTCGCCGTGGCCGCCAAATCCGCCGGGTTCGACTTCCGGATCGATACCACAGAGAACGCACTGATGCCCGGCGGTCACGGAACCGCCACCTACACCGACGACGGGGCGAACGATATCGTGATCCGGATCAGCGGTGAATCGGAGGATGGGACCGCGGTCGATGCGACCGTGGACTGCGATCGGGTCGGGCGGTAGCGCCCACGTGCGGGCGTGAAATCGCGGTAACACAGCGAGCATGCCGCGCAATCCGGGGATGCCGGGCCTGGCGGCGCTACTTCCGGGTTGTGGCACGGGGACAGATTCGCCATCGGCAACCCAAGAAACCGGCTGCATTGGTACCCGAACGACCAGCCCGCGCCGGCCAGGAATCGCCAGCCTGGTCTTCATCGGTCTGGGTTTGAGGCTGCTCGTTGGAGTGTTCTTGGGCGAAGCGGCTGCGTTCCTGAGGATCGGTGGGGACATCTTCATCGCGGCGTTACAGATTACCGTGATCCCTTATGTGGTCGTGGCGCTGGTCACATCCCTCGGTCGCCTGACTCTGGACCAGGCGAAGGCGCCCGGATCACGACACTCCCTGCGGCTGGACTGGACACAGGCACCATAACGCTCACACGCCCCACAACCGCACCCGGCTGTGATCGACGCCTTGCGGTGGTGACACGGTCCTGTAGGACTCTTCGATACCGTCATCGACCGGTTCACGTTGCAGGGCGATCAGCGTGCCGACGGGGTGCGCGGACAGCTCCAGCGTGAAACCGACTTCCTCTTCAGCCGCACTGCGGGCGGCGCTGTCGCTCGGGGCACCACAATGGCGACGCAGGTGTGCGGCGATTCTGTCGATGACCCCGGACAAATCCGCGGGACTGATGTCGGCTACGGTGACCAGGCTGCTATGACCGAAACTGTCCGTGCCGATGAAGCCATGGTGAAAAGCCTCGCGCTGTTTCGGATCGCGTGTCTGCGGATCGATGTCCAGCAAGGCGAAGCTGCCAGGCACCGCCCACTCACCGGGATCAGCCGCATGATCAAATACCCGAAGGTCGGAGGCATCAAGCTGGATGCTGCGCAGGAAGTGCATGACTCATTCCATTCCCCAGATCAGGTCACCTGCCGGTTCCAGGTCGTAGCCGCTCAGCTGGCTGGCATAGTCCCGGGTGTCCGGTGCGCGCAGGGCGTCCAGCAGTTTCTGGAACAGTGCGCGGAAATAGACGCTGCGTTTCAGCGCGAAGTCGAATGCCTCCCACCCGGTCGGGATGAAAGCCAGCCCGAATTCGGTGGCGCAGGCGCGAACCCCCGGGGCAGCGTCAGCCCTGCCCATGGCGATATGCGCAGCGGCTTCGCGTTCGGACAGGGAATGGTCGACGACCTGCAGGCGTGTTTCGTCCAGATTATGCTCGGCCAGCAGCTCCTGCATGAACCGCTGGCTGCCGGCGCCATCCTGACGCACCGACCAGCGCAGGTTGGCCAGCAGCGCTTCGGCGGTTGTCTCGCGCGGCAACAGGCCGGGGCGCAGCATCAGGCCCTGTTCGCGGCGGAACGCGCGCACCAGTAACCAGGTCTTGTGCGCGGCAAAGCGTTGCAGCAGCGCGGGGTGCCGGATACGGCTTTCACTGTCGCGACCCCAGTGGATACCGCTGACATCGGCGCGCAGGGCGGCCAGCAGTCCCAGACCGAGTTGCGTGCCGGTTGGTGAGTAGCTGACCAGCGCGTGCGGCCCGACGGAGGTGGCCAGTTCCAGCGCCACGTGCGCGAGCAGCGGATCGTCGCTGCCTACCACGAGCAGGCGGTCGGTGAACAGGCCGCCATGACTGGACTCCAGCAGCCAGTGGTCCACCAGTTCGCGCGGGAACACCCATTTCCCGGTGATCTTGGTCGCGGGTATCTTGTCCTCGCGGACCAGTTCGTAGACTTTCTTTTCGTTGATATGCAGGTAACCGGCAACCTGACGCACGCTCATGAAGCGTGGCAGACTGTCTGCCTGCGTGGCCGGGGCACCGGACTCCTGAGGAATCTCCACGTTCATGCCATGCCCTGGCTGGCTGCAAGCGGACGTCTTTCGGGCGGGGCATCGAAAATAAAATGCTCCGCGCCGCTGTAGACCAGGAAGTGGCGCCCCTTGGCGCGGGCAATGAGCGTCATACCGAGTTCCTGCGCCAGCCCCAGCCCCATGTGGGTGAGGCCCGAGCGCGACAGCAGGACCGGTATGCCCATGTGCGCACACTTCATGACGATCTCCGAGGTAAGACGCCCGGTGGTATAGAAGATCTTGTCGCCGCCCTCGATGCCGTCCAGCCACATCATGCCCGAGATGGCATCGGCGGCATTGTGACGGCCAACATCCTCGATGAAAGTCAGAATGCGGGTATCGTGGCAGAGCGCGCAGCCATGCACGGCGCCTGCCGCACGGTAGATTTCATTGTACTCGGTGATCGCTGCAAGCAGGCCGTAGACCGTCGACTGCCGCAGTGATACGGGCGAGAAGCGCACATCGTAGAGCTTGTCCAGGGTGCAGGAAAACACGGTGCCCTGACCGCAACCGGTGGTGACGGTGCGTTTTGCGAGCTTGTGTTCCCAGTCACTGATGCCGCGTCCGGTCACGGTGGTCACCAGCACCTGTTCGCGGTCCCAGTCGACTTCCACTGCCCGGATGGCGCGTATGTCCTCGAACAGGTGCTGGTTGCGCAGATAGCCCAGGGTAAGCATTTCAGGGCAGGTGCCCAGGGTCATGAGCGTGACGACCTCGCGCCCGTCCACCTTGATGGTCAGCGGGGATTCACCGGCGATCTGGCCGTCGCGGCATTCGCCGAATTCATCGACCGCCTGCACCGGGTGCGTGGGGCCAAGACCCGCCCGGGTCATAGACGGGCGGTAGGCGAGGGGCCGCGGCTGCATCGTCATCCCCCGGTCAGGTTCATGTGGCGCAGGATGACGGGCTGTCCCTGCAGATCGAACTCGTGGCCACGGGGCTTGATGGCCATGGCACTGACGATGCTGCGCTTGAGCCGCCCGCGATCACCCGGATGGCCGCGCACGACACGCTTGAGGTCGCTGGCGTGCTCCTGCCCGAGGCACAGCAGCAATTGTCCCTGGGCGGTCAGCCGCACCCGGTTGCAGTCGGCACAGAAATTGTGGGAGAGCGGCGAGATAAAACCCACACGCGTGTCGCTGTCCGCGAGGCGGTAATAACGCGCCGGTCCACCGGTCGATTCCGTGGTGGCGATGAGGTTCAGTTCCCGCCTCAGGTCCCTGAGGATTTCGTCGCTCGAATAGTACACCTCGGCGCGGTCATGCTCGTTGATCTCGCCGAGCGGCATCTCCTCGATGAAGGAGATGTCCATGCCGCGCGCAGCGGCAAACCGCGCGAGCGCCAGCGTCTCATCGTGATTGCGGTGCTTCATCACCACGCAGTTGAGCTTGAGGCGGTCGAAACCCTGCTCAAGCGCGGCGTCGATGCCCTTAAGGACGGTGGCCAGATCACCGGTGCGGGTGATCCGGCGAAAGCGTTCAGGGTCGAGGCTGTCCAGACTGATGTTGATGCGGTTGACGCCGGCGGCTTTCAGATCCCTGGCGTACCCGGCCAGCAGCGAGGCGTTGGTGGTCAGCACCAGCGATTCGAGTTGCGGGATCCGGTGCAGCTGTTCGAACAACCACAGGATGTTGCGCCGCACCAGCGGTTCGCCGCCGGTGATGCGGATCTTGCTGACACCCAGCTCGCAGAAGGCGCGGGCGATCTGTTCGATTTCCTCCAGTGTCAGCAGGCTGCTGCGCGGTACGAAGGTCATCTTCTCGCTCATGCAGTACACGCAGCGGAAGTTGCAGCGGTCCGTGACCGAAATGCGCAGATAGGTGACGTGACGGCCGAAACGGTCCACCAGCCGCTCGGCGGTCACCTCAGGGGGCGATGTCGTCAGATCCATCGAGTCTCTCCGGTACGAAGGTACTGCAGCAAGAAGCATACCCGCGGTGAGTGTCAGGCGGTCTGTCGCCAAGTGGCTGAGCACGAGAAGGTTTTACGCCAGGGACCCGGATCGGGCGCCGCTGCTGCCCGGATGCATATGGGTAATAATGACCCATTCAGGGCTTCCCTCCGGGTTTCATCGCACGTTTCCGCAACGGCAGCCGTGCGGGCGGGGGTCGGCACCGGCATTCATGGCGGCGATTGCTCCGGCGCTTCCCGGCGTGCCCGGGACAGGCCGAGCGTCTGTGACATTTGCGCCAGATCTTCAGGCGTGTTGACGTTGGTGAAGGCGTTCGGCTGGTCGGAAAAATCCGCCAGTGCGAGACGGTGTTGCGCATACCACTGGTCGATCTTGCGGCCGTCGGCATCGAGGAAGCGCTCCAGGCTGGGCAGCAGTGACCGCTCCAGCAGGGCAAATACCGGCTGCATGCGAATACCGTCGTGCGCGACCGCGAGCTCGGCGTCGGCCTGTGCAAGCGCGCTCAGCAGTCTGTCCACCAGATTCTGCGGCAACGCCGGTGAGTCGCAGGGCACGGTGACCAGATAGCGCGTATGCATCACCGACAGGGCGCTGGCCATCCCGGCAAGCGGGCCGTTGAAGCCGCTGTGGCGGTCCTCGATGACCGGGTAGCCCATGCCGGCATAGC
>JBAVKA010000188.1:0-5954 GCA_049688075.1 Gammaproteobacteria bacterium | reverse complement strand
AGGGTTCAATCAGCGCCATTACCCTGTGACCCGCAACTTCCGCATCTTCTGGTCTGTGGCAACTTCATCCCCTCGGGGCGCGTGCTGTTCAGTCCCACGAAGCTGCCGTTGTTGTTCTCGGCCAGCTTGCGCATCAGCGCCGCGAAACGCACCGCACTGGAAGGGATGCCGCCCGGGAGGAACTGTACGGGGAAGCCTACCGTGTGGATGCGCACCCGGCGCCGGCCGCTCGCATCGGCGCGGTTGAGCGCATCAACGGTGTCGATCACCGTCTGGATCGAACCGCTGGAGAAATCATCTCCGAACACGTACAGACTGATGCGTTTGTCACTTGCATGGTAGCGTCGGATCGCCGCCTCAATGCCCTCTACGGGGCTCGAGTTGGAAAACGGCTGCCAGATGGCGAGTCGCTTGACGATGGCGCCGCGGCGCGCCGGGCTGTCCGGTATCCATTTTCCCTGGTATTCGGAAAACAGGTAATCGCCCATGTCGTTCATCACCTGGATGCCCTTCACCTGCGGGTAGATCGCCAGCACCTCGCGCACTTTCCGCAATACCAGCGGCCAGGCGTTCTGGTTCATGGAACCGGAGGTGTCGATGATGAAAATGATGTACTCGCTGTCGACCGGAACCCCGCCAATGACGCTGCTCGCCTTCGATCGGACACGCCCGGCCGCCTGCAGGCGGCGCATCTCTTCCGTCAGGTCCTGCTTCGCCGTCGCCAGTCGACCCGCGATGATGCGCTGGGCGTCGTGCTCCTTGCGGGTGGCGGCATATTCGCCGCGCACCGAAGAGAGTTCACCCTGAAGACGCGCGAGCTTCTCCCGTTCCTCCGAAAGCTGTTCCTGCCTTGCGCTCAGATCCCGGTTGAGCACGGTGGTCTCCCCGCGAATCCGCTGCACCTCGGCTTCTAGATGCTGCACCAGACCGGTGAGATCGACACCCAGTCGTTCGATCACCCGCGGTTCGGCCTCCCTGACGATGACCAGCAGCAGGATGATGGCGCCGAAGCCGCAGGAGATCACGTCCAGGAAGGACAGGCTGAAAATTTCGATGCCGCGTCGCGTGCGCCGGCTCATGGCCAGTCCCGCGCCGGCGTGATAAAGGAGCCGCCGCTATCGACGGCGAGCCGCCAGAAGGCGGCTGCGGCGTAGGCATCACCCTCCATGGGCAGCAGCAGGGTATTGACCGGTATCCCGGCAGGGAGAACGGCCACCGCCTTTCCAAACAGCGCCAGCCGCTGCGCGGCAGTGACCGTGGTGCCGCCCGGGTGGTCGCGGCCCTGGGTCGGCAGGCCATCCGTGATGAGCAGGATGTTGTCCGGCCGCGGGGAGAGTTTGCCGGCGACTGCGAAGGCGTTGTACAGACTGGTGCCGTCAGCAGGCAGCGTGTTGCGCAACCCGGCGACCGTGCGCTCGAGTTGCTCCCGGTTAGCGGCGGGCAGCCACTTGCCCTCGCTGCCCGGCACCGCGGCCTGCGCGGAAGTGTTGAATGTATAGAGCTGAAAACTGGCGCCGGCAGGCAGATTACTCACCAGCCACTCCGCCGTTGCCATGGCGCGACGCCACTTCAGTGCATCGCGCTTGCTGGCATCATCCATATTGCGGCGGCGCAGCACATTGATGATGGTCTCATCAAGCATACTGGCCGAGACATCGACCAGGATCAGGATACGCTTGCCGCCCATCTTCAGCCCGGTCAGGTACTGGCGATCGCCCTCGCCCCGAAACTCGCGGACCTTGTCGCCGGCAGTGCCCTCCTCCGGCGCCTCCGCGCCGAGGCGCTTGTGCTCGCTGTCGAGGCTCTGCAGGTCTGTAGTCAGGCGGTTGACGTGCTCGCGACTGGCGAGCGTCTCCCGATCAAGACCGGCGATCTCGAGCTTGAGCCGGCGGATGCGTTCGATGACCTGCTCGGCCTGTCCTTGCGTGGCGGTCAGTTGCACATCGGTCGTCTCCAGGCTGTTGCGCGCCGCGACCAGATCATCCTGGCCGACGAGAACCTCCTGTTCCCTGCGCACGGCCTCGGCGCGCAGGTCGGCAAAGGTGTGCTCGCGCGCCCTGACGGTGTCGTTGTTCAGGATTAGCACCAGCAGCACTACGGCGCCGAATCCGCAACACATGACGTCGAGGAAGGATAGCGAAAATGGCGTGAGTTGCCGGCGCTTCATGACGTTTGCGTGCCGCACGCTACAGTGTGAACCATGGCGGTCAGCTTCTCAGGCGCCGCACCAGTTCGTGATCGACGTAGCGCTCGCTGTCCAGCACCAGCCGCTCCTGCATCAGCTGCAGCTGGTGAACGAAAAACATCAGCACGATACTGATGACCAGGGCGATGAAGGTGGAATTGAAGGCGACGCCGAGGCCCGTGGTCACGCCGGTGATATCGCCCTCGACGGCGCGATGCGCCTGGCCGAGTGCATCGCCGATGCCGCGCACCGTGCCGATGAAGCCGACCGAAGGTATGGCCCAGGCGATGTAGCGAATGATGGACAGCTCCGATTCCATCCGTTCTCCCTCCGAATCGCACACATCACGCGCGGCGGTGGAAACGTTCTGGATGTTTTGCGTCGCGCCGAAACGCTCGATGGCAGTCAACAGGGCACGTGGCAGCAGGTAGTCCTGGACCGCGGCCGGCAGCGTCTGCAGCCGGCGCGCCAGCTCGCGGGTATCCTCGACCCCGATGGGCAGGTTCTCGGGCAGTTCCAGCAGGTCGCGCTGCAGCAACTGCTGCTGTCGGTAGGTCTCACGACCCTTGTAGCCCAGGATCGCGAAAGCCCAGAGCATGAGCACAAAACAGGTTTCCTGCTCGTAGTCCTTGAGGACCACGAAGAAGGAGCGCTGCTGCACGTAGTCGGGACTGGCGCGCATGCTGGCTGCCTCCTGCGCCAGGAAGGTTTCGGCCTGCGGGCGCACCAGCGTGACATAGAGCGCATGTACGAGAATGAAGGCGATCAGCAGCGAGAACACCTGGAAGACAAACTCGGTGGGAAACGTTTTTTTCATGGCAGGTGAATTTCCTGACGGGTGGTTGCGGCGCGCCTGATCACCAACCGTACCGCGCGCATGGCCGGCTTCAGATATCGACGGGGAAAGCCACGGCGCTGTCCGCCTTGATCTTTTCGGAGGGCGTGAACGTCCTGGCCGGTGTGGGGGATTTCTGCCTTCTGCTGTCGTCGGCGCCGGCGGGTGCGGGCGTGCTGGCCGGCGGTGTTGGAGATTGCAGCACGGGTTCCGGCGGGGCTGCGGCGGCCGGCACAGCGGCCAGCAGCATCAGCAGAACCGGGGTCGGAGATGGCAATCGCATGGTGAGATCCTCTCGTGATGGTGGTTGTCGCCGTGTCGCACAGGCAAGGGATCGGCCTTACAGCAGCCATATTACCGGGCAGAGCGCGCGATACGGAAGCCGAGATCATTACGCGGGCCGCGGCTGTAGTCGCGGTAACTCAGCCGCAGTTCGCTAATGCTGCCCTGCCGCCAGCTGGAATCGCGCACCACGTGGTGATCTCCGGTGGCGGGGCCGGCGGGATCCCTGACCAGTTGTCCTGCCTCGCCCGGGTAGACGGTGTAGTAGTCATTGGTCCATTCCGCGACGTTGCCACCCAGGTCGTGAAACCCCCCCGGACTGACGGGAAAACTGCCGACCGGGGCCGTGCCGCGATAGCCGTCGTCATAGGAAGGCACCACACTGGCCAGGGTATCGGCGAGGCGCGCATCGGCGAAGTTGCCCGCCACGGCCTTCGGTGGATAACTGCCCGGCCAGGGGAAGCGCGCCGGGGCCTCCCTGCCAACCACCCGCGCCGCATAGACCCACTCGGCCTCGGTCGGCAAACGGTAGCCCTGGGTGGCGGGCACGACCGGGACGAGCTTTCCACCGGTCTCCGCGTAGGCTGGCAGCAGACCGTCCTGTCCGCTCAGCCAGTTGCAGTAGCGGGCAGCAGCCTCCCAGCTCACGCTGACCACGGGCTGGGCATCGTCATTGAGCCCCGCCCCCTCCCCTGTCCCGGAATCATGGGCAGGATCGAAGCGCCGAAATTCGCCGTTGGTCACTTCCCTCACGCCGAGGTAATACGGGCGGGTCAGCTGGACCAAACGCCGGCTTTCGTTGGCGCGGCGGCCCGCTTCGCGGCGCGAGGCGCCCATTTCGAAGGGCTCCCCGGGACTCACCAGCTTCAGCACCTGCCCGGCGGTCGTTTTCACGGTGGCCGGCGTGGCATCAGTCCGGGCCCGGGCGGCGCTCTTGAGGGTTACGTCCACGTTCTGGCTGGCGCCGGCACGCGGGGTGACGCTGACCGTCTGGCTGGCATAGCCGGGTTTGCTGAATTCCAGCTGATGCGCCCGGGTGGTCAGGCGCAGGCGCCGGGTTGCCGCACCGGCCGGGGTACCGTCCAGCGTCAGAGTGGCATCCGCCGGGCGCGCGGTGACGAACACCGTGCCGTACTGCGGCGACAGTGTGAGTCGCAGGTCCTGCTGCTCTTCAGGCGCCAGCGTCACGCGTTGTTCGCCCGTCTGGTAACCCGGCTTGGTCAGATGCAGCGTATGCGCCGTGTTGGAGGAAAGCACAAGCTGCAGCGGGGTGGTGCCCTGAAACACCCCATCCACGCTCACGCTGGCCCCCGGCGGCTCGCTGTCCAGACTGAGCGAGCCGTCGGCCGGCGGCAGTTCGATGTTTTCCAGCTGCAGCACCGCGCCCGCCACGATCTGCTGCGTGAGGCTAACGGGTTTGTGGCCCGGGAGTGTCAGCGCGATGCGGCGCGTTCCGGCCAGGATCTCGGTATCGAGCGGCGTGATACCAACCGCCACACCATCCACCTGCACCGCGGCGCCGGCTGGCCGGCTGCCGATGTGCACCCCGGCCCAGGCGGGGCGCAGGGTGAAAGCCACGGTCTGCGCCTGTCCGCGCCCGGCGATTTCCACTTCGCGAGACTCCGGCAGGTAACGCTCGGTCTCGACGCGCAGCTGCGCGGTGCCCTTCGCGAGCTCCGCAACGCCGTCCGCAGCAGGGGTCACGACGTCATCGCCTGCGAACAGCCGGAAGGGCACGTCCGGTTCGAGCACGATACGTACGCGCCCGGGCAGTGACTGCAGCCGGAAATCAAATGCCTGGAAGCCATGGTCCTGAATGCGGATGCGTTCTTCAAGCGGCCGGTAGCCGGATAATGAGGCTCGGACGGTGTACTCTCCCGGCAGCGCCAGCAGGCGCCGGCCAATGCGAACCACCGGTGGAAAACCGTTCAGCGACTGCGTAGCGGGTTCAGGCGTGATGGTCACTGCCACCGGTGTCGCCAGCAGTACGAAGGCGGCGGCCAGCACCAGCAGCGTGAAGCCGGCGGCCACGACATAGCGCAGGCGGTGTGCGCGGCGAGGCCGCACGGTACCCGTGATCACCGGGGCGATGCCGGAGCGGGGCGCCCCCGGCGTCAGCCCGGACGGGGGCGACAACTCCACCGCAGCGGGACGGATGCGTGCCGTAATGAACACCTGATCGCCCTTGACTGTCCAGTCGAGCAGCGCCTCACCTGCCTGCACCTGGTCACCGGATTTCAGCCAGCGCGAGTCCGTCAGCAGTTCGTGATTGTGAAATAACGGCTCACTGGCATCCGCTGGCTGAATGTAGGCATGTCCGTCGGCCTCGGCGATATAGGCAATCACCGCAGCGGCGGGCGCCTCCGGCAGCACTACATCCCCGTGCAGCTCGCCGCCGACGCACAGAGGCAGTTCAGTCTCACCGGCACGGCGCTCCCCGCGGGCGTCGTGAATGAAATAAACCCGGCTCAAATCGGCTCCCGGCAATGGATCTCGACGGACTGCGGCGCGCCGCCGGGCTGCACCGTGAACACGATGCGCGCGTCGCGATAGCCGGGCCGCGATCCCACGGCGGTATAGGTGCCGGGGCGCAGTTCCAGGCGGTGGTTGCGAAATTGGCCGAGACGGCCGACGTGATAGACGACCACCGAG
>JBAVKA010000187.1:0-8449 GCA_049688075.1 Gammaproteobacteria bacterium | reverse complement strand
CCGGGGGTCGGATCTACTGGAGCGGGGTGCTGGATGTCTCGCAGCTGCGTGAACTTATGCGCAAACGCGACCACAACTTCTGGTTTGAAACCTGCCAGGGTGCCTGGGATCTGGATGCAAACAAGATCAGGGACGGGGCGGCGAATGATCTGTGTGATCACTTCACCAATCACACCGCCTGCCAGCTTGCCAGCGCTATCGAGGAGGCCAAGGACGAGCTGATGAAGCTGCTGTTCAACACGTGGCTTGACCTCGAGGGTGTGGACGAGGGGCCCTGTGGCAAGATCCTGAGCAGCCGTTCAACCAACGCTGACCGGGAGGAGGCCCGGCAATTCAACCTCGCGCTCAACCAGCTGATGTCCGCCAAGGCGGCGGAATATGACGGGCGGAACGGCGTCGCGGTGTATTACAGTGACCGCATCTTCGAGGCGTCAGCCAACCTCAGGCCCTTTCATGTATCCCGCCTGGACTGTTTTCACCCGAGCCGGGCCGGGCAGATATTCCTGGCCAATGAAACCTGGCGGGGATTTGATACCTTCACCGAGTCGCCAGGCCGCTACTTTTTTGACGAATTTGACAGCCAGAACTATTGCGCCCAGGAATACACCACCTGGGGTTCATGCTGGACAGAGATCGGCGAGAAGAACGGGCCCTCGTCCGGTGATATCCAGATCAACGTGCATGAGCTCCGGGTGCGTGATAATGACAAGGGCATCATGCGCAGTCTCGACCTGGACGGCATGCAAGCCGCCTGGCTCCAGTTCAACTGGCGGCGCGAGGGGCTGGATAACAATGACGATACTGTCTCAATCGACGTGTCACCGGATGCTGGAATGACCTGGTATCAACAGGGCCTCATCAAGGGCGATGGTGATGACTACAATACCCACCGCGGGTACTACTATGACATCACCCCCTATGCCACGGGGGATACAGTGCTCCGTTTCAAGAGCTCAAATGATCTGGGTGCTCACGATAAAGTGTTTCTGGACAATGTAACAGTCTTTGGCTGGGGTCCACCCGGGCTAATGCAGGACACTGACGGCGACGGGATCCCCGATGCCAGCGACAACTGCATTAGCCAATTAAATGCCGATCAAAGAGACACGGACGGCGACGGTTACGGTAACGTGTGCGACTGTGATTTTAACCAGGACAATTTCTGTGGAGGCCCGGACTTCACCCTGTTCATTGGTTGTTTTAATAATCCAACTGGCAGTAATTCAGTCTGCGAGGCGGCGGATATGAATGGAGACGGTTTTGTCGGCGGGCCAGATTTCACCCTGTTTGTTGGCGGGTTCAATGGCTCGCCAGGGCCATCATCCGGGCCGTGAAAATAGAATACAGGTCCGAAGCGAGATTGATCCAGGTGGACATCCAAAGCTCTGGCTTACGTAGTTGTCCTCTTAAAGATTTGAATGAACAACAGCCTTGAATCCACTAACAGCAGGTAAATGACTCTAGAACAGTTACGAGTTTGAAGATATTTTTTAAATTGTATGGTCTAAGCTACTAGACAAGAATTATTTCAAATAATAGTAATAGCGAATGCTTTTATTTCATGGATTACGGGGATCCTGCTAAACTGGAAAAAGAGGATCTTCAACAATGCACAAGTTCAATCTGTTTATCTCACGACATGTTGGCGGTGTGCTAGCGTGCATGTTCGCAGTTGCCCAATCGCACGCTGCAACCATTGGTCTCACACTCACTAGCGATAAGGATCCACTCACCGTAACCACCGGTGAGATGATTACCTTTACCGTGGGGATGACCCCCTCGGAGGCAATTACAGGCTATACGCTGGATATCCGCTATGATATGACGGAGCTGGATTTTCAGACATCCGCTCAAGTGCTACCCTTTTCCAGCGGTGCCTTTGTTCCATCTTTTACACTGGACCCGGCATCGACTTCGGGCGATGCGAGCAGCACCGGTTTGGCGACCTCAAACAGCGGACGGGCTTCCGTCCTGCAGGCGGGTGATTCGGATCCTGCAGGGGACCTTTTCAGTTTGACATTTACCGTATTAACGCCTGTGTCAGATGGACTGTTAGATCTGACGGTCGGACTACTCAATCCAGGTGCAGATGCAATCAACCCTGCAGTCGGGGGTGCATCGTTTACCATCAATCCGGACACGGTCAGTGCATCGATCAGGGCTGTTCCTGTTCCAGCCGCCTTCTGGCTCTTCGGTTCCGGACTGCTGGGGTTGATTGGAATGGCAAGACGCAATGAAGCAGCGCAACAATTAGAAGCATTTTACCAGAGACGGCGGCTTCGGCCGCCTTTTTTGTTCCTGATTATCCTTGAAACCCAGCTAAAGCGGAGAACGACAACATCCGGGACAGGACCGCAAGACACGCCGTAAATACATCCCTGTAGCTCGACTGCCGCGGTCGCTCCGGGCGTCCTGCCCTCCCGCGACACTTGCACATCCCTGTGCATCGTCCCTGCGGCAGACGGTCTTGCGGCCCTGGCCCGGATGCCGCCTGGGAACGCTGACAGCGGGTGTGGTGCCTGCGAAACAGGGACCGTCGCAGCAGGGAGAAGGTGAGAGCGGGAACCGGTCGAGAGGCTGGCCGGGGCTGCAGATTAAATTCTTCAGCCTCAGGGAGACAGTCGTACATTATCCAGATAGATGATTCGTGGAGCGGGTAGTGACTTAACGAAAAATCGAATCTCCCGGATCCGGCTCATGTCCATGCTGCGATGTGCAGGACTAATTTTCACTTCATCAAGGTCTATATCGATGTGGTTCCATCCATGCATCAGAGTGTAATTGCGATTGAATCGGTCTTCATATTCCTCATGACCATCGGCATGCTGAAGATCATGAATCCGGCAAGTAATCCTTAGAGGATCCTCATCGGGATTATAAAGACTGAATTTCAACCTCCTGGCCGATGTCCAGTCGCCATTAAAGTATTTGAGTGCTGCGCCTGAATATTGATCAGTTGTCAGTGACAGCTTCAGAAGTCGTGAATCGGCAATTAACGGCATCGTTGCTATGGCTGGCCTGGCATCGCCCGTCCAGCGATCGATTTCGAATGGTGTCTCAAAACCGGACAGAAGCGGAAACTGATGCCTCGCAATCGCTTCATCGATGATGCTTTTTGTCAAAGGCCATAGCTGGAAGAGCGAGAGCGATAACACGGCAACCCGCAGGGAGAGTCGTAAACTGAGGGGTCGTAATACCGGTCTCGAGGAACTGAAAACCAGAACGATAAGGCTGCCTGTCAGGTCGCGCAGCACATCTCCGATGTCCGGCGTACGCGCAGTACCATGCTGCATGAACTCGATCGAAACACCCAGCAGCAGGGTAATCGCAAGAATAATGGTCCACTGTCGTGCCAAAGACATTTTTGCGACGATACGCCATCGGGACAGCAGGCCGGCCAGTAGCGCGAAATAGACTATGTGGCCGATATCCCAGAAATGCGTGAATGAACGGGATGAGTAATAATCCGGTCCACCCAGAAACAGGAGTACAGAGCCAATTGCGAGAGGAACGCCATAGATCCATAGGCGGACATTTTTGACAAACATGATTTAGCTTCGCAAGCTGACTCAACTCGACAGTAGAGGCGTTACCGGCAAACCCGTCTTCGCAATTAAAGACAAGCTCGCCCCATTATCAGTGCCTGATATACCCCGTCATTATTCGATCCTAAACCCGGCCGATTGACAGCCGGACTTGAATGAATTTTTACAGTAGATTGTATTGAAAAGCGAGTAAGGCCCGATTGCCAGATGCATAATCAGAAAATATGGCGCTCGAGAACGCTATAAAACAGAAAGTTACGGGAAAAATACCAGGCATTTCGCACTTGTGCCTGTGTACCGTTATCAGGTTTTCAACTCTATCGCCGCCTTCCACTCATTCACGGATAATTGACGAATGACGGGTTCTGTGTCCGAAAAGCGATGGCAGATGGGAGCGCAGGGAATCTCCCCCCTTTTCCTGCATTCAATACCCTGCTGACTTGAAATTTAAGGTTAAGATGAGGCTATGGACAATAAATCAAGTGGAGAATGCTATGGATCTCATTGGAATTGGCAGTCTCATAATCCTGATTGCGGATATTTATGTAATCGTAATGATACTGCAGAGTTCGGCAAAGAGTATTGAAAAATTGATCTGTTCTTTGGTGGTATTTTTTCTGCCAGTCATCGGCCTGATCATCTGGTACCTTGCAGGACCAGGCAAGAAACCGTTCTGATTGAGTGAAATGATGTGAACAAGGTTTCCGGTAACTGTCAATCCGGTACTGATATCTACCGTACCCAGAAACAATCAGGGATTTACTTTTTAGCGGCATCCGGGCAAGTCAGGTAAACTGTCGTGAAAGACAATGATCAATCCTGTACTGGAGAATATATAACACCGAAGCTGGAACAAGCGCTCAATCGACTGAAGAGTATTCTTCCCCTGAAAGAGAGGCAGGATGCTTGCGGCACGCAGATTAAAGAACTGCATCAAGAGATTATTCGATCCTTTGTTGAGAAAGGACGAATCCTTTCAAGAGAAGAAATGGAACACTGCGTCAGCAACCTGGAAGGTGCCGTTAACATTCTGAAAGAAAGGGATATGGTTGTGTTTACCGAGGATGGCGATCCGCTTGGCGCCTATCCATTTACCATGGAAGAGAGGGAGCATACTGTCCAGATCAACGGGCATCGTGTCCATGCCATGTGCGCCCTTGATGCCCTGGCGGTTGGCCCCATGTTCGAAGAGGAAACACGTGTCGTCTCCCGATGCAGGGTCACCGGAGATCCAGTCAGCATACACCAGGCAGGAAATACAATACTGAATCCTGATGAAGCGGGAGATGTCTGTTTTGGCATTATATGGGGTGCTGAAAACACCGATATCTCCTGTGCAGACAGCCTGTGTATGGAGATGATGTTTCTCAGGGACAGCGAAATAGCACAGCAATGGCTTGCTGATGATCCGAAAAACAGGGAGATCTTTACCCTGCAGGAGGCTGTTGAGTTTGGAGGTCGTTTTTTCGCGCCCCTTGTATCCTGATGATTCACGAAGTTGCCGCGTGACGCGGTTTTCATTCAATGCTGTATCCACGGTTCCCGTCGATTTCAGTCTTGGGCGCGCTCATACCTCTGTCGCTGTCTGCCAGGACAGGGCGCGAGAGAGACGTACCTGTTCCAGGGTTAGCCACTGCAGCCTGCATATCCCGTTTATGTCTGCGAGCAGACACAGGCCTGGTTTGCACCTGAACACTCGGGGTTGCGGCAAATGCGGAATTAACAGGGGCAACTATCTGATCTGTTCACGCTTAAAGGCTGCATTCAGCCGGAGGTGAGACGCCACTGTCAGGCGTTATTTGACAGGCACAGTCTCTATCTGCAATCCCCTCTCCCTCGATCCCGCTTCCTGAGTTACCCTACCTCCGGTAGCGCTACTGACGTCCTCTCCCGGGTGGAGTGGCGTCTGAAGGCATCTGCCCGATAAATTCCCTGAAGGATCGACAATGGATAGCAATGCTGTACCGGTCTCTGCCTGGGATCCGCTGCGTCGCCCGGTATTTCGCAGCCTGTGGATCGCCGCCCTGGTCTCCAGCATCGGCAGCTGGATGCAGACCATGGGCGCCGGCTGGCTCATGACCGAGATGACCCATTCGCCCGCCAGGGTGGCACTGGTGCAGGCGGCCCAGTCATTGCCCATGTTCCTTCTGGCGCTGCCGGCCGGTGCGCTTGCCGACATCATCGATCGTCGCACGCAGTTGATCGTGGCGCAGGTATGGATGCTGGTGTTCGCAGGGTTACTTGCCGCCAGCACCTTTGCTGGCCTTACCACACCGTGGTGGCTGCTGGTCATGACCTTTCTCATCGGTTGCGGCGCGGCGGTCATGACACCGGCGTGGTCGGCGTCGGTGCAGGAGTGGGTGCCCCGCACGGAACTGCAGCCGGCGATTGCCCTGATCTCGCTCTCCATCAATATATCGCGTGCGCTGGGACCGGCGCTCGCCGGAGTCATCGTCGCCGTGTCCGGCACCGCTATGGTGTTTCTGATCAATACGCTATCGTTCCTGGCGGTTATCATCGCACTGCTGCGCTGGAAGCGCTTGCCGACCGTCGTGGGGATGCCGGCGGAACGGCTGGTCGGGGGATTAAGGAGCGGTTTCCGCTATGCACGGCATGCGCCACTCCTGCAACGGGTGTTACTGCGGGCGCTTGCCTTTTTCCCTTTTGCCAGCGCGGTGTGGGCGCTGCTGCCGGTTCTGGTCAGCCGGGAACTGCAGGGCGGAGCGCGTCTCTACGGTGTGTTGCTCGGCTGCATCGGCGTCGGCGCGGTGGCAGGCGCGCTGCTCATGCCGCGCGCCCACGCCCGCGTTTCCAGGGATCGCCTGGTGGCCTACGCCACAATTGCATACGCCCTGGCTAATGGTCTGCTGGCGGCGGTTCCGAACCTCTGGATCGCGGCTCTCGCCCTGCTGATGGCGGGCGCCAGCTGGGTGGCGATACTGGCTTCCCTGCAGGTGGCGGCACAGACGGCGCTTCCGCCCTGGGTAAGGGGGCGGGGTCTCGCCATGTACTGGGTGGTGCTGATGGGCGGCATGACCGCCGGTTCGGTGGGCTGGGGCCATATGGCCGAACGGCTCGGTATCCCGTGGGCTCTTGCCGCTGCGGCGGCGTGTCTGGTGGTCGGGATCATCGGCACCGGTCGTCTGCGCATCGGCGGCCATGATGCGGTGGACCTTACGCCCTCGGTCGACTGGCCCATGCCGGTAACTGCGGGCACGCCGGAACTCGATGCCGGGCCGGTGCTGGTCACCGTGGAGTATCGAATACCAGCCGAAAATGTCGTGCGCTTTCTCAAGGCGATGCGCTCACTGCGCCGTGTTCGGTTGCGGGATGGCGCGGTGTACTGGCAGGTCTTCCGCGATGTGGAACAGCCCGAGCGTTTCGTCGAACATTTCGTCACCGAATCCTGGGCCGAACACCTGCGCCAGCACGGCCGGGTAACGGTTGCCGATCGTGACGTCCAGGAACGTATTCTTGCGTTACAGTCAGGTGGCGAGCGTGCCAGGGTTATACATTACATCGCAGGCTATGCGATGCCGGAGTTTACAGGGATGCAGGGCGAACGCCATGTTCCGCCGGGGGATGCCGCCTGGCAGGGATGATCCGCTCGCTCCTGCGGGAGGAATCCCGATTTTTCGAGGTGACCTCAACAATCATGGCAGATCAAATCAAAGGCTGTTAAGCCCCTACGCGCCCAGTCCCATGTTGATATAGCCGGTCGGGCAGACTTCCGCGCAGATGTGGCAGCCGATGCAGCGATCGTAGTCGGTGTACACATAGCGGCCCATGGTGGCCTGCTCCTTCGGGGTGCGCTTCACGGCATCCTGCGGGCAGTAGATCACGCAATTGTCGCACTCGAAGCACATGCCGCAGCTCATGCAGCGCCCGGCCTCGGCCCGCGCCGTCTCTTCCGGCAGTCCTTCGAAGCGTTCCTCGAAATGTCCCAGTACCTCGTCGGCTCCCACGCCGGTTTCCATGCGCTGGTGCCGGGGTGAGAACGGGAAATGCCCGAGGTAGAGCATCTCGTGGGAAATGATTTCCTGCCGGGAGCGGTCCTCGTAGTTGTGCACGGCGAAGCTGGCGGCATCGGTGCCCCATTCCGGGTCGTGGCCGTATTCCTGCGGCGTCAGTGCGGTCTCGCGCAGCTTGTCCAGCAGATTGAAGTGATGCACATCCACCTTCGGGCGCCGGTCGATCTCCTTGCGGTTGAGATAGCGGTCGATGCTGTCGGCGGCAATGGCGGCCTGACCGATGGCCGTGGTGAGTAGATGCGGACGCACGATATCACCGCAGGCGAAATAGCCGGATTTGCCCGGCACCTGGTAAAAGGCATCGCAGCCGATCAGGCCGCGGCCGTTGTCGAAGGATTCCAGTCCCTCCAGGTCACCCGACTGGCCGACCGCCGGGACCACCAGGTCGCATTCGATATCGAACTCCGAGCCCTCGCGCCGCGTCATTATGCTATCGCTCCAGTCGACTTCGACGACCCTAAGCGCCCGGGCGCGTCCGTCTTCCCCGATGATCAGCTCGACCGGGAGCAGGCTGCCGCGGATTTTCACCCCTTCCTTCTCCGCGGTCTCCACCTCGTGCTGCGCCGCCGGCATGTTCGCGATGGGACGCCGGTAGATAAGCAGGACATCGGAGCCCTCGCGCCGTGCGGCGGTGGCGACGTCGTGTGCCGTCAGGTTGCGGATGATGGCTTCCGGGCGGTCGTTTTCGCGGGCGTTCTTTATATGCCCCAGCCGGCGCGCCACCGAGATGACGTCCATCGCGGTATCGCCGCCGCCGATCACCACGACCTTCTCCGCCGTGAATTGCATGCGCCCTTCGTTGAAGGCGGCGAGGAAGGCGACGCCGCTGACGCAGTTGGGTGCATCGCCACCGGGGACGTCCAGTGTGCGGCC
>JBAVKA010000186.1:0-14726 GCA_049688075.1 Gammaproteobacteria bacterium | reverse complement strand
CACCATCCCATGACCGCGCCCCGGATCGCCCGCGCATGCACAGGCTCCGGCTGGTCTATGTGATTTCCGTAATATTAATGTCATGGGTCGAGGGTTAAAATTAAATGTATATCCAAGGCCTGGGGGGCATATGGAAAAGTTAACCCTGATATCGCAGGCAGTCAGCCTGAGCGTGATTTTTTATGTTGTTACCTATTTCCTGATAGCTTGGCAGTGGCCTCAAACCTTGTTGTCCATCTTTCTGAGTACATTCTTCATTTACTTATTTTTGGTGAAAGAAAAAATCATACTGAGCAAAACCCGTTGATTTACTCTCTGCCATAGTGCCCGATCGCCGCGCCTGCGGTCGCTCGGCCGGTCAGCACAGCCGATCTGCTTTGATGTGCTGAATAGGGAATTTCACTGTACGCATGGATTGCGTGATGGTTTATCTTCTCGAACAGCCCGTTGACTCCGGTACACCCTCTAGTGTACTCCTCCCTGAACGCGTGCCGAGTCTCTGGGCCATTTTCAGTGCAGCCACCCCTCCCCGCATCGCTTCCAGCTATTCCTTGCCATCTGCCGATTCTCAGTCCTTTCTGAGCCGTTCGCTGACCGCAATCGGTGTCGGGTAACGCAGCATGATGAGGTATGACGAAACGATGAATGTAATCAGAGTAGTCGTCTGGATAAGGTAGGATGCCCTTGGGCCGATTGCACCTGCATTCAGTGCCAGGATGGCGATCATCAATGAAAACTCGCTGACCTGTCCGAGACGTACTCCGATCTCTCTGGCGAGCCCCCCGGACTCTCCGGATGAAATCAGTAACCTGGCGAAAATCACCGGTTTCACAAGCAGTACGATTGCCGCCAGTAAAATGGCCGGCAGGAACACATCAGGCAGTATCCGGATATCAAAACTTGCACCCAGCGAGAAGAAAAACATCACCAGGAAGAAATCACGCAATGGCTTGAAGCTCTCAGCGATGAACAGGGCGATCGGACTGTTGGCGAGTGATACCCCGGCGATAAAGGCGCCGATTTCATAGGAGAGTCCCAGCGTCTGGGCAAGTTGCGCCATGCCCAGACACCAGCCGATCGAGGTCAGGAAAACATATTCCTGTATGGTGTCGAAACGCCGCATGAGCCGCAGAAGGAGGTGTCGTTCGAACAGGATGGCGACAAGCACCAGCAGGGGTACGGCAATGGTAAAGGTGATGATCTGTTCCCATTGCATGTCGGAACGGGAAAAACCCTCCAGTGCCAGCAGAATAATGATTGCCAATATGTCCTGTAACAGCAGAATGCTGATCATGACCTGACCGACGTGTCGATGATGAAGAGCGGTTGTCGGCAGCAGTTTCAGCCCGATAATGGTACTGGAGAACATCATGACCGAGCCAATGATCAGGCTCTCGAACAGGTTGAATCCGCTAACCAGCCCGATCACTGTGCCGATCGCCCCATACGCAGCTGAACTTGCCGCGGTTACCACGACCGCTTCGCGCAACATGCGCATCAGTTGGGTTGGTTGCAGATTAAGCCCGAGGAGGAACAACAGGAAAATAATTCCGATATGCCCGATTTGCTGGATCACTGAAGGATCCTTGACCAGTCCGAAACCTGCAGGACCCACTACACCGCCAAGGGCTATATAGGCGACAAGCAGCGACTGGCGGGCGAATAATGCAAGGGCGGCAAATATGGCGGCCCCGGTGAAGATCAGGAATATGGAAAATATCAGCGAATCTTCATGCATGAAAGGGTGGCCGGATAGTCAATGAGCAAGCATGAAGTCTACCGGAATCCGGTTTCAGGCGCACATGACCGCTCAACGGCGGCATGCTCTATCCAATACGGCAGAGGTCAATACGCAGGTGCGAACACATTCGCACAACGAAGTGTGATTGCGTGTATTGTTTGAATTACTGACAGTGCTGTTGACAGGAAGGTTGTATTACATCAGACCATATCGTGGAAGAAGATAGCAAGGTGAAGGCGATTCTCGATATTCAGTTTCCTGAAAATGGAGCTCAGGTGTGCCTTGACCGTTCGTTCGGATATATCAAGCGTTCTTGCGATGGATTTATTATTTCCGCCCTTGTGGACCATGCGTGCAACCTCAAGCTCTCTCGGCGTGAGGCATTCTATCGGAGAAGCGTTTGACAGTGAATTGGCCGTTTTCGAGGATGGTCCGCTTTGAGTCAGTTCGTCAATGATCCGGGTAATGAGGCTGCGCTGCATCCAGAGTTCGCCATTCACCACGGCTTCAACCGCCTTCACGAGAAGTTCGGACGAGATATCGCGTTGGCAAAAGCCATGCACTCCCAGCTTGAAAAGATCGACCTGGTCTGTCTCCGCGAGTGGAGGATTGTCAATAACGATAATATGCGTCTCACCGGAGGCCGATGAGATTTCAGCCACGGCCTCTACGACGCCACATCGTGCAAGTGCCGGTTCGAGAATCACCACATGATGGGTGGCGGAGGCTATATATCCGACTGCCTCTGGCCATCCGGTGACACAAGTGACACTGCAGCTTGGACCAAGAATTCCCGTGAACCGCATGGAAAGCTCACTGTCACTGCTCGCAATCAAAACACTGGCAACATTATTCTTCATACGGGACGTGTCTCTGTCGTATGGAATTCCGCAATGACAGCCTTTCCAGCTGTCCGGCTTCACCTGTTTTAACGTTTTGCATCAGCGGGCAGTCCAATACCGTCTTACTGTCAATGAAGATATCAACCACTGCAGTTATTTCCGGAATGATCTTCAGCGGATGCTGTTTGCATCCGGATGAACCTGGCAAGATTGAACCCGTCACCCTGTACGTCAGTGAGGGTATCGGCGCTTATATGTTCTAGTTTAGGCAGAAGCCGGTTAAATACTTCATGGGCAATAAGCCATTTGACCGGCTACCCTGACTGTCGAATGGATGGGGGATGCTGATGACACCCCCTGGTGTATCAATGGGTCAGATTCAGAGGAATTCAGGTTTGCCGACCAGGTATCCCTGTACCCCGTCGACATTAAGTAAACGGATCGCATCGAGTTCTTCTTCGGATTCAACGGCCTCTGTGAAAACCCTGATATCCACACTGTGCGCTGTATCCGCAAGCGCCCTGACAAAGAACTGATTATCAATTACACGGTTGATGTTGCGGGTGTAGCCGCCATCTATTTTCAGATACCGGACCTTGAGACTGCGCAGGTAGCCGAATGAGTTGAAGCTCCGGCCGAAATGATCGATTCCGCAGTTGCTGCCGAGCGCCGACAGTCTGTCTACGACGGTGAGAGTGTTCGGGATATTTCTTAGCACGCCAGACTCGGGAAACTCGAAAGCTATCCGTTGACCACACACGGGGTTTGCCTGTAACAGTCTGCAGAGCCATTCCACCAGTGCCGGGTCGTGCAGGGAGGTCGCTGACAGGTTGACTGCATACCGGGATGAATCGGCGGGATTGGTGGAGAGATAATCCAGCAATTTGCCAATGGCAAGTCGATCCAGCTCAGCAGCGAGCCCTGTACGTTCGGCCATGGGCATGAAAACTCCCGCTGTCGTAAAGCCATCGCTTCCATCCGGCAGACGCAGGAAAATTTCCCTGTGCAGCACTTTGTCACCCGAGCCGGTGAATTCAAGCACGGGCTGTGCGCAGAGCGTGGCGCTTGCAGAACTGATGGCCTGTTTCAGGCGGGAATGCCATTGTGTGGCGCCCGGTATCGAACGCGGTGCTTCGTCGGCCGGTTCGTGGCGATGCCATCCAGTGTTGCCCGTGACCTGGGCTGAACGCAGCGCATTATCGGCTTCCGCCAGTACGCCGGACATGGAATCACCGGATTCCCACATGGCTGAGCCGATGTGGGCAATATTTCTGTCTTCGACCAGGTTCTCCGTGTGCAACTGCAGCAGATCCGTGATGAGCACGTTGGCCAGTGCATCGGATTCCCGGCTGTCGATGCCCTCGACAACAATGCCAAATCCTGCTCCGGATATTCGTGACACGGAATATTTCCTGAAATCGGCAAGACGTTTCGTAATCAACTCCGCGGTCCTGTGCAGCAAGATATCGCCGGCCTGGTATCCAGACGCCGTGTTAACATGTTCCAGCTGGGAGAGCTCCAGCAACAGGATGGTCCCTCCGGAAGATTCCTCCCGTGATTCCAGCGATGCCTGCAGCTGGCGGTCGAAATAACGTCTGTTACCCAGACCGGTAACCGGGTCCTTGTACGCCTGCTCTCGCAGCCGCACGGTCGTGGAAGACTGTTCCGTGAAAATTTCGTCAATTTTACCGGCCAGTCGATTCATGGCCTCGACGACATGTCGCAGCTCACGGGTGCGCGGGAGCTTTTCCTGAATCACAATGGTTTGCTGACAAATCGCCTCGGCCTGTTCCTCGACCCTTTTTAACGGCTTCAACAGCAGGTGTACCGCCAGTATGCCCAGCAGGATGGCGGCAACTGCCGTCAGCGAGAACAACAAGAAGGTATCGAGGCAGTTTCCCCATAACTCCTGATAGGCATATCCCGGGTGACTGGCAACCATGACTGTTGCCGCCTGCTTCCAGCCGGACATGACCATGGCCTCGGCTGCGGGCAATCGCAGGTCGATATAATCAACGAACCATGAGGGAACACCCTCGCTCGTGGCGGGATTGTTGCGTTCGATCAATGGTTCGCCATTGACGGCGATTACGCTGATTGACTTGTAATAACCGCGGTCAAAAATTGCGTCTACCATGGAGCTCATGACAGCCGTGTCGTTGCTCTGCATATACGGCGAAAGAGAGAGACCGAGTGAGGTCGCCGTATCCTGGGCGTGTGATTCTAGTTGTTCCCCGAGAAAGCTGCGCAGGTTGCCGGTGCTGATGGTGACCGAGACGAGAAAAGATGCGGTGAACAGCGAGATGATGATTACAACTAGTTGCCGGTATAGTGTCATTGGTTTATCGCATTCCTTGCATTTGACGCAGTATAGGATTTAACCGGTTTAATGCATACTTCTGCGCAATCTACTGCGCAAGCTCGTCGCTGATCCGGGCTATCACTTCACGCCACGGGGCAAGGCGGTCCGCACTGCCGACCTGCTTGCTGTCAGCCAGTCTTTTTTTTGCCAGCCACAGACCGTCACCGTTAAAACTATAGACAGGCTTCAGATCATCACGCATGGCGGCAGGGCTGATTACCTTGTCCAGATTATCCAGCACGAGGGGATCGTCATTCGCTGAGGGAAAATAGGTCAGGACCATATGCGCCTGATTCAGGCGCAGTGCCTTCACGTAGGTAAGTCTCATCTTCTCTGCGGGGATGCCCATCTCCAGCAGCGTAAAGTACTTCGCAATCGAAAAGTCTTCACAATCACCGCCGTTCGATATAAGGGTCTCCAGCGGTGTAGCCCAGTAATCCTTCTTTCCCCAGTGATCAATATCATTGACGAACTCAAGCGCGTTGAAAAAGTCATTTACCCTGCGTAATTTCTGCATGTCGGATAAACCCGTACTCGAACGGATAAGTTCCTGCCAGTACACGACACGCTGGCGGGCGTATTCGCCGTGTTCCTGGCTGATCCTGGCGATGGCCTGTGCCGTCAGGGTGAATTCACCCGCTGTGCACAGGGTGCTGACAAGCAATCCGATGATGACTGCGGAAACGATAGACCAGCATTGCAGCATCGCGCTGTGTTCGGCAGGGTCGGAGAGTGTGGAATCACTGAGGCGCAGGCGGGTCGCTATCCGGATGAGTGACCGCCTCGCCGCGGAGCGGCGATACGTGGTTGTTGGTCGTGCAGTCACAGAGTGATACTCAGATGCGCTTGATTTATCCAGGTTATACCTGTGACTATCGGCATGGATGTCCGGGTACTTTGATAGTCCATCCGTTACCCGGTGGATGGCTGAACCATACAGCCGTCTGAAAGGCTGGTACCTAAGTCTGATTGCACCCGGCCGGGTATCCGCATAGACTGCATATGGTCTGAGGAAACAATGAGTTATGAAAACAATAACGATGACTTATCTATCATCGCGCAAGACCGCCCGGGTGGAGTGTGATCGATTGGTGGAACAGAATCCGGATATAGAACTGGTGGCACTGATCTCCGGTGCCGATCCGCGGGATGTCTGGATGGCCTTGTCCCGATCGGATATTGCGGTAATCGATGAGGCAATCATGCAGTACGACGATGGCGGCGAGACCCTGGGCGTGCTGCTCGCCGGCAATCCGGGTGTAAAGTTCCTGGCGATCATGAAAAATTTCAATGAAGACAGGATGCTATGGGCCATTGCCCAGGGTGTCCGCGGAGTAATACTGCGGCGCGAATTGATCAAACTGCTCGGCAAGGCCATCAGGCGGGTTCACCAGGGGGAAGTCTGGATGCCCCGTGACCTGCTTAATTCGTTCAGGGATGTAATAAACAGGGAAGAGACCTGTCTTGTCGGGAGGGAGTCCGCTGCTATCAACCCAAGGTTGAAGTTGCATTAGGATCCGGGGCTGGTGTCTGACACGATGAATATGAAATCTCTCCTATACCGCGTGTGTTACGTGGGCTATCAGGATACTTGCCAGTAAAACATCCGGCGATTCCAGCGATTGATGGTGACGTATTTGAAGTTGATGGCAGGGTGACATTGCTGTTCGCCGGGACCATCGCGTTGACGCACTGGCAGTTAACTGAAAACCGGACGACATGGACCGGTTGAATACCCGTTAAATTCACGAGGGCGGAGGTCATGTCACACTCAAATAATTTTTAAACGTCCCGGCGTATTTCACATGGAGATGTGATTTAATGCCCACCACTATGTTTCGACCCCTTGAACTGTTCATCGGCATGCGCTACACGCATGCCAAACGGCGAACACACTTTATCTCATTCATCTCGCTGACCTCCATGCTTGGTATCGCGCTCGGAGTGACGGCGCTGATTACCGTTCTGTCGGTCATGAACGGGTTTGAAGCGGAGTTGCGTGATCGCATACTCGGCATGGCCTCCCATGCTTCGGTGACCACGTACAACGGTTATCTGACTGACTGGCAGGTCGTCGAGCAGGCCGTTATGAAACACGACAACGTTGTCGCCGCCGCGCCTTACGTGAGCGGTGAAACCATGCTGAGCGCCGGTAACCGCGTCAGCGGGGCGATCATACGCGGCATCCTTCCGGAACAGGAAGGAACGGTCTCCGATGTGATAGCCCACATCAAGACCGGCTCAGTCGGGAGTCTGAAAGACGGCGACTACGGCATCATTCTCGGCAGTGACCTGGCCTATGCACTGGGGGTGGGTATAGGGGATGCCGTAACGGTGGTCTCACCCCAGGTCATGGTGGGTCCGACCGGAGTCATGCCGACTCTGCGGCGCTTCACTGTCGTGGGGCTGTTTGAAGTCGGCATGTATGAATATGACCGGGGTGTGGCGCTGGTGCACATGAAGGATGCGGCGCGGTTGTTCCGTCTTGGCGACAATATCAGCGGTGTCCGCCTGAAACTCGATGACCTGTTCGAGGCGCCACACGTTGCCGGTGAGTTGCAGATGCAACTGGGCGGAAATTACCGCGTGGAAGACTGGACCCGCCAGCACGCCAATTTCTTCCGCGCCGTACAGACCGAGAAACGCGTCATGTTTATTATTCTGACGCTCATCGTCGCCGTCGCGGCATTCAATATTGTCTCCACCCTGGTCATGGTCGTGACGGACAAGCAGTCGGACATTGCCATTCTGCGCACGCTGGGTGCTTCCCCGAGCAGCATCATGGTGATCTTCGTGATCCAGGGCGCCGTCATCGGTCTGTTCGGGACTCTGCTGGGCGTGCTTGGCGGTGTCACGCTGGCGCTGAACGTAGAGACAATCGTTCCGGCCATCGAGTCGCTGTTCCACGTGCAGTTCCTCTCCAAGGATGTCTATTACATCAGCGAGGTTCCTTCCGACCTGCACTGGCATGATGTGTTCGTCATGACATCGGTGGCGATGGTGCTCAGCCTGCTGGCGACCCTTTATCCGGCATGGCGGGCTGCACGGACCCATCCAGCCGAGGCTCTGCGCTATGAGTGAGGTACTGTCCTGTTCCCGCCTGGCGAAGAGCTATACCGATGCCAGCTCGACGCTCCATGTGCTGCGCGATATCGAGTTGACGATCCGGCAGGGAGAACAAGTCGCCATCATGGGCGCCTCCGGCAGCGGCAAGAGCACCTTGCTGCACCTGCTGGGAGGACTGGATACTCCCAGCGGCGGGCAGATCCGCATTGACGGCACGCCGATTGAGCGTCTCAATGCCGTGCAACTGGGCAGATTGCGCAACCGGTCGCTGGGTTTTATCTACCAGTTCCACCACTTGCTGCCGGAGTTCACCGCCCTGGAGAATGTGGCCATGCCACTGCTGGTGCGTGGCGTCTCCTCGGCGAAAGCCGCCGATGAAGCCGGTCGCATGCTGGACCGTGTAGGGCTGTCCAGCCGGTTGACGCACAAGCCGGGCGAACTCTCCGGCGGGGAACGGCAGCGTGCGGCCGTTGCCCGCGCGCTGGTCACGCGTCCCGTCTGTGTCCTGGCTGATGAGCCGACCGGCAATCTGGACCGGAAAAATGCCGATCAGGTCTATGAACTGATGCTGGAGTTGAACAGGGAATTTTCGACCAGCTATCTCGTCGTCACGCACGATCCGCAGATCGCGGCACGCATGGACCGGATCATGGTACTCGACGACGGTTATATCGCGGAGCAGACGGCTGGCGTTTAGCGGCTGACAACCCCGCAGCGTCTGCAGACGCCGGTGTAATTCAGAAGAATTGCTATGTTCAGGGACGAACATGATCAAGGTAACCTGCGCATTTCTAGCGGGTGTTCTCGCACTGCAGTACCTGCCTGAACTCCCTCCCTGGTATTGCTATACCGGCGTATTTGCCGCGTCGCTCGCGTTGCGCTGGCGCCCTGTATGGCTGCCCGCCGTCTTCCTTACCGGTTTCTTCTGGGCGGCATACCATGCGCAGAGAACCCTCGATGCGGTGCTGGATGCCCGCTTCGAGGGCCGGACCGTTCTTGTTCAGGGTACCGTCGCGGACCTCCCCGGCCAGCTGCCAAACCGGAGCGTTCGCTTTCTGTTTCATGCAGACCGGCTCGATGCGGGGAATGGTTGGAATACGTTCGCAAGAAAGTTCCGGCTCAGCTGGTACCAGACACGGGAAATACCAGAACTGGGTGATCACTGGCAACTGGCGGTACGGTTGAAACGGCCCCATGGCAACGCCAACCCGGGCGGCTTCGATTATGAACGCTGGCTGTTTCAGCAGGGCATTTCGGCAACCGGCTATGTGAGGGACGACAGGCGCAACCGCCGGCTCGAAGGGCGGTCCTGGTCACTCACCGATGGAATGCGTAAAACAATCGCGGCCTGGTTCAACGCCAGGGAACATGCACCACCGGGGCTGGCCCTGATACGCGCACTCACGATAGGCGATGCCGGCGCGATCGGCCCTGCGCAGTGGGATATGCTGCGGGCGACAGGCACCACGCATTTGATGGTGATTTCAGGGACGCATATCAGTCTAGTGGCAGGGCTGGTGTTCTGGATGACGAGACGTGTCTGGTCGCGACTGGGTGGCTGGCCTGAATCCTTCCCGGCCGTTCGGGTTGCCGTGGTGACAGCGTTGTTGTCGGCGACGTTTTACGCCTTGCTAACCGGCCTGGGCATACCGAGCCGGCGGGCGCTGATCATGCTGGCCGTGGGCATGACCGCGCTGCTGGCAGGTCGCTGGTCCAGGCCCGCTCATGTGCTGTGCCTGGCGGTCATTGCCACCCTGGTGATTGACCCGCTGGCGGTGCTGGCCACCGGTTGGTGGTTGTCGTTCTGGGCCGTAGGTATGATTTTCTACAATACCTTGGGACGCTTCGGGGCCAACGGGTTATGGCATAAGTTGACTCGTCTCCATATTGTGCTCGCAGTCGGCATGCTGCCGCTCCTGCTGGTGTTCTACCAGCAGGCATCCCTGGTCGCGCCGTTGGCAAACGTGATTGCCGTTCCCTGGGTGAGCCTGCTGGTGGTGCCGACTGCCCTGGTCGGGACCTTGCTGCTTTTTATCAGTACCACGGCAGGGGGGCTGCTGCTGAATCTCGCGGCCTGGCTGATGGATGCCCTCTGGCCCTGTCTGACCTGGCTTGCCAACCAGGATTTTGCGCTGCTGAATCAGCATCAGCCGCTGACATGGACGCTGCTTCCGGCGATCGTCGGCCTTTTCCTGCTGTTTGCACCGCGCGGAATTCCCGGCAAGTGGCTCGGTCTGGTGCTGTTGCTGCCCATGCTGGCGGCAGGGCCGCCAGGCCCGGCATATGGGGAGGTCTGGGTGACCTTGCTCGATGTCGGACAAGGACTGTCGACGGTGATTCGAACGCGTGACCACACGCTGGTCTATGATGCCGGGCCGTCATACAGTCCGGGGTTCGATACCGGGCGGACCGTCGTAGTCCCTTATCTGCGCAGTCAGGGGGTAGGGAGGATTGACAAGCTGGTTGTCAGTCACGGTGATAACGATCATATCGGTGGTGTGCCCTCCCTCTTGAAGGGTTACCCGGTTGCCGATGTGGAAGCCGGCATTCCGGAACGCCTGACCATGCGCAAGGCCCGGCAGTGCCGGCGCGGTGAGTACTGGCGCTGGGACGGGGTGGATTTCTCCGTGCTCCACCCGGATGCGCGAAATTACCGCAAGGGAAATAATGCCTCCTGCGTGATACGCATCGAAGCGCGGGGAGGCAGGCGTGTCCTGTTAACCGGAGACATCGAGGCGGAACCGGAACGGATGCTCCTGCAGGACTCGCGCGACCGCCTGCCCGTCGATGTGCTGGTCGTGCCGCATCATGGCAGTCTGACATCGTCTTCACCGGCTTTTGTCGAGACCGTTCGACCCGACTATGCGCTGTTTCCGACAGGATACCGCAATCGCTTCCGGTTCCCACGCGAGCCGGTGGTCGACAGGTACCGCAAAGTTGGTTCCGTACTGCTCGATACCGCTGCGCAGGGTGCGATTACCGTCAGGCTGCGATCCGGCGGCCTGCCACCGGAAGCAGAATCGTTTCGCTGCAGCCATCGGCATTACTGGCGCGCCCTTTCCTGTGATACCGGCAGCGGGTATGGTTGCTGCGACAAATAACGTATTATCCGCCCTGCATTGCCGCGCCGGAGTTCACGGCAGAACCCTTACGGCCCGGTATCCGCCTGAGGTCACTATGAACCGACTGGAGTCTTCCTGGTATCATCGCAGTCCATGGTTGATTTTGCTGACACCGGCATCACTGGTGTATTGCGGACTCGGTTACTTGCGCCGACTGCTTTACCGGGCAGGGTTGCTGACAAGACACAGGATCCCCGTGCCGGTCGTTATCGTTGGGAACCTTACCGCTGGCGGCACCGGCAAGACACCGCTGGTGACCTGGCTGGTCCATTTCCTGAGCACATCCGGTTACCGGCCGGGGGTGATCGCACGCGGCTACAAGGGCAGGGCGCTTCACTGGCCGCAAGCGGTGCGTGTCGACAGCAACCCTCTGAGTGTGGGCGATGAAGCGGTTCTGCTTGCCGGTCGCTGCGGATGTCCGGTCGTTGTCGGGCCGGATCGTGTTGCCGCGGCACGCGCATTGCTGGAGCGGGGTGAGTGTGACCTGATCGTCGCTGATGATGGACTGCAGCATTATGCCCTCGACCGTGATATCGAGATCGTGGTTATCGATGGTGCGAGGCGTTTCGGCAACGGGTTCTGCCTGCCTGCCGGACCCTTGCGCGAATCGACCGGGCGGCTGACCGAAGTCGACCTCGTGGTCGTGAACGGTGCGGGCGGTCCCGGTGAGTACCCGATGACGATGCACGCAGAAAGCGCGATCAGTCTCGAGAGCGGTATCGCTCCCAGAGCGCTGGCCGGTTTCGAGCGTCAATCCGTGCATGCCGTTGCCGGCATCGGCAACCCGGGACGATTTTTCGCCTGTCTCAGACAGGCGGGTATGCGGCTGGAGGAGCATGTGTTCCCCGATCATCATGTCTATGTGGCGGCGGATCTGGATTTCGGTGATAACCGGCCGGTTGTGATGACCGAGAAGGATGCGGTGAAATGCCGGAATTTCGGCATCAGGAACAGCTGGTATATCCCTGTTACAATTGAAATGCCTGCGCAGTTCGGCGCCAGGGTACATGAACTGCTCGCCAGGGGTGGTAGACCCGCCGCCGCAGTCGTTTCATGACGGGAAAATGGAAAAGGGGTGCAAGATGGATAAAAAATTACTCGATATACTGGCCTGCCCGGTCTGCAAGGGACCGCTGGTTTACCGTGACAAGGCGGCGGAGCTTATCTGCAAGGCGGACCGCCTGGCCTATCCGATCAGGGACGACATTCCAGTCATGCTGGAGGAGGAGGCGCGCAGGCTGCCCGCAGAGGAAGAAGTCTGAATCTGCCGCCTGTCCACGGGTGTGCTTCCAGCGGGGATAAGGGAATATCCCGGCAGGCGCTGCTGCAGGTATGATCGTTTTTCCGGTTAACTGTCCCTCGCGATCTGTGAATCGAATATGAGCACGGCTTTCAAGATCGTAATTCCCGCGCGCTATGCTTCATCGCGCTTGCCTGGCAAGCCGTTGCGCCTGCTCGCCGGCAGGCCCATGTTGCAGCATGTCCATGAACGTGCCACGGAGAGCGGCGCGCAAGAGATCGTCATTGCCACGGATGACGAGCGCATCGCAACCACGGCAACCGGTTTTGGGGCCGATGTATGCATGACCTCCACGACGCATACATCGGGGACCGAGCGGCTGGCCGAAGTTATTACCACGCGCGGATGGGGCGATGACGCCATTGTCGTCAACCTGCAGGGCGATGAACCCCTGATGCCCCCCGTGCTGATCGACCAGGTGGCTGTTGATCTGGCTTCCCATCAGCCTGCCGCTATCACGACTCTGGCCTATCCCCTGAAGGCCTCCGAGAACGAGACCGACCCGCATATCGTGAAAGTCGTAGTCGACCGCACCGGCTATGCCCTGTACTTCAGTCGGGCTCCGATACCCTGGCATCGTGATCCGGCGGAAACAGGTGCCGGCATACCGGGCGGGAATCCCATGCTGCACCATATTGGTCTGTATGCCTACCGGGCGCGATTCCTGCGTGACTACAGCCGTCTGGAACCTTCTCCGCTGGAAGTTTTCGAAAAGCTCGAACAGCTGCGCGCCATCTGGCATGGTCTGAGGATCCATGTCGGGATCGCCGAAGCCGTTCCCGCTCCCGGGGTTGATACCGAAGCAGACCTGGCACGGGTGGAACGGATACTTTCGAGTTTAAAGCATTAGATATTTATTTAGTATCAGCAGGATGTATATGTTTAATAAGGTTCAACATTAGGGACACACTGAGCAAGACATCCCCATGAAAGCGGTGACCGGGCAATTCACTGAATGTGGACAGACTGAATTTCATCCTTTGGTTCGCAAACAGTGCATCGCTGCACTGCTACTCACGCTTCCTTGGGTTTGTCAGGCTTAATCTGAGTAGTACTGGCTAGTGTCCATCCATAAAGAAATAAATTCACTGCAAAGGCGCAACGAACTCAACGAGTTTAGTTGCTTTCGTTAAAGTATTTCTCTGCGTCCTTTGTGTCTTTGCGGTGAAATTAGTGTTTATGACTGGACACCATGTAAGCGAGTGAGTGTTTTCGATCTCCTGTCGAATGTGGAGTGGATCTGATGGTCAGGGTTTTGTTTGTCTGCATGGGTAGCAAAGCGATATTATTGAAATATAAGTAAATTAATGCTGTTGGATACGCTTCTGGATACACCGAAAAGCGATAAAAAAACAGGCATGAACAGGATACACCAACAGGACAGGAGGGAATAAGCTAACGACATCCCCGATCGCTAGGCGGCTGGATGGGGTGATCGAGCTATTGTCCTGATGGCGCCCAATTGTGGGGAGTGGTAGGTAGTTTCCCCTATATCCGCAACTCTTTCCATGGTCTATAAGTACAAACTACAGGCGTGACCCGATGATTTCAGCGCCAACTCTTTTGCGCTTCTCCATGTTGTGTTGAATAAAGTTACAATGTGAGATGTAATTAAATTTATCTGTTATGTCACATGTAACAACATAACAAGATGGATAGAATGAGCACTCAACGTTCGCCTTTTTATTGCTTGATGCCAGTTACTGCACTACTAATTGGAAGTGGTTTGGCTTGGTTTATTCATGGTTTCGTTGATGTAAATATGCCGAAACTGATTGCCGAGATCGCTACGCGATTTTTCTCACTCATCGTGGGGATGACCTTTTGGGGGCTTGGTTTTGTTTTCGCCCAGAAACGGATGTTCTGCGGTGGTGTAGAGGATCTTACTGAGGAGACTCGCCTTTATCATCATGCTGGCGCTTTTTTAGCAATAGCACTCCTAATTATTGCGGGAATGTTATTAGCAACCGGCTCTCTATTATTGTATTTTATAGTCGTAGTTATCCTTGCAGCATTATTTGCGGGTGAAATTGGCTGGGGAGAACCATTCCGGTTGATTTGGTAAGTTTATTAGCCGCATGAAAAGAAAATTAAGGAATGAAGAATGACGAGCGATGATACGAAAGAATCAAAACATCAGAAATGGTACTCAATGTATCGACGCATTGGCACAATCTGGTTTTTTCTGTGCGCGGTGGGAGGCGCATTTATACTAGACCATCTTATTCGTACTTACCCAACGGTTGTTGGTCCGCTGTTGCCTGCAGCGCTCGTTTTGCTGTTAGGTATTATT
>JBAVKA010000185.1:0-10605 GCA_049688075.1 Gammaproteobacteria bacterium | reverse complement strand
GATAAAGACAGCGGTATCCTTCGGTGTGTTGCTGGCGCTGGTGATGCTGCTGGGCCGGGCCTTGCAGGCCTGGCTGGGCGAAACCGGGGTGCTGCTGCTCGCTACCGCCTCGGGGCTGGCGGACGTGGATGCCATCACGCTGTCGCTGGCACGCATGAGCCAGGATGAGCTGGCTATCCGCATCGCGGCGACGGGTATCGTGATCGCCGGCGCGGTTAACAGTCTGGTGAAAGCCGGCATGGCGACAGTCATCGGCGGCAGGCAGATCGGGCTGCGGGTCGGAGTGCCGCTGATGGCGAGCGCCATCGCCGGCCTGTCGGTGTCCTGGTTGATGCTCTGGTAATCCGGGAACCCATCCCCCGGGTAATCACGTTGCAACCGGCCTGGAACGGTTGCCCAGACGTATACAGTCAAGTGCGGCGTGAGGTCGGCGAGCAGGGGTGCAGGCACTGCTATTTATCAGGCGGCTCAGGTATGGGCGGTATCCTCCGGCATGGTCGTGTTGATCACATCCTGCACGCGTTGCTGTTCCTGTTCACTCGCGGCATGGATGATGACGACATGGTAGCCCTCCTTGAGTGCATCCTTCACCAACCCGGAAAGCATGTTCTCACGCAGCTTGAGTCCACGGATGGCGCCTACCGTCCCGCCGATCATAGCGCCATAGCCCAGTAACATGAGGGGTCCGACAACCGGCGCACTGACAAACAACGCGGGCGTACCCAGCGCAGCGGCTCCCGCCAGTACCGCGCCGGCGGCAGTCCCGACGGCACTGCCGGTGACGGTATCGTTTACCACGGTGTCGCGAGTCTGCTCGCCTTCCGGCTCGATTGTCCGGTCTGCCTGGTTCGTACCGGGTTCAAGTCGCACGACCTCGACATCGCCAAGGTTGGTGATATTCAGGTCATGGACCGCCGCTTCTGCCGCCGCGCTGTCGGGATACACAGCCGCGACCTTGTAGGGATAGTGTTCACTGTTCATAGTCAGCTCCATCGATTCAAGGCAGCCTCGCCGCGAACGCACGGCATCGCGGCGAGGCCGTCATCCAGTAGTCGGTACTTTACGCGCGCAGGCAGTGCCCGGCATTGCGATTCTTCAATGATTGATCCAGCTGCGAGCGGGTATGTTTACTGCTGACTTGAGGATTTGCTGCCAGGCCCGATATGACGCAGCTCGTACTGATCCGCCATGGCGAAAGCACCTGGAACGCGCAGAACCGTTTTACCGGCTGGGTGGATGTGCCGCTCAGTCCGCGCGGGCGCGAGGATGCCCGAAAGGCCGCCCGCACGCTGGGGGTCCACGGGGTGGTGATTGACGTGTGTTTCACCGCTTTCCTAGTCGCGGCGACCTGAAAACCGGGACTCAGGCTCACGGTGCAGTCTAATCGGTCGCATCTTCGATCTTGTCTCCCGCCTGTTCGAGTGTGTCCGCGGCCTTGTCTCCGGCGTCGTCGGCTTTTTCCTGTATTTGCTCGGCCGCCTGGTCGATGTTCTTACCGGCCTTCTCGGCAGGGCCTTCCTTTTCACAGGCCGTCAGCAGGAACATCAGGGTGGCAAGTGCGATCAGTGTGGTTGATTTGAACATCTTCATGTCATATCTCCTTGATGTCTGGTATTTCTATGCAGTCTGGCAGAAGCCGGTTGCGCGACCGGCAGAGTTGTGCCGTTCGGTAGCCGACACGCAATACGCCGCTCCGGCACCTCAGACCCGCGGTGGTCGACGCCGCCACCCCGTGAAAAGGGCCACGATAAAGATGACGAGAAAGATGAAAAACAGGATCTGCGCCACCGAGGATGCCGCTCCGGCAATACCTCCAAACCCCAGAACGCCGGCCACGATGGCGATAACAAAAAAGACCACGGCCCAGTAAAGCATATCGACCTCCTTGGCATGTCATCATTCGTTCAACGTCAGACGATCCGTTGCCTTACAACCCGGATCAATTTACATCACAGAAAAAGTATTGCACGGATACGCTTGACGAACATTGATAAAACGCAATGTCGCTTCCATGCCGGACACGCAGATTCCTCACTGATGCCACAGGTGAGGTCCACAAGGAAACGGCAAACGGTTCCCGGTAGCGCCCGCGCCAACTCGCCGCATTCCTGTCCAGGACATGGCTCGTCGGGCGTGTCAGCGGATTGCGAAACCGCAATGCGTCGCCCTGGTGACTGCATTAGCCTGTTCCCGAATGAAGGGGCAACGCGCTTCTACCCGGGTGTCGGTGTCAGGCGAGCGTGTTGCTGAGGTGAGTGGCCGGAATCCGTGCGCGAGACCAGACACCCATTGCCGGGGAGGGCGTTGCCGAGATGGATATGTGGTTCGATCACGTTACCCTGTCCCGGGTGCTGTTTGGCTTCACGGCCCTGTTCCATATCCTCTGGCCGGTGCTCACCGTGGGCTTGAGCGTGTTCCTGGTCGTGGTCGAGGCGCTGTGGCTGAAGACACGCGATGCAGATTACTACCACCACGCACGCTTCTGGGGGCGGCTGCTGCTGCTGAACTTCGGCATCGGCGTGGTCAGCGGGATTCCGCTCGAATTCCAGTTTGGCACCAACTGGGCGCGGTTTGCCGTGGTGACCGGCGATTTCATGGGCAACATCCTGGGATTCGAGGCGGCGATGGCATTCATGCTGGAAGCGGGTTTTATCGGCATCATGATGTTCGGCTGGCGACGTGTCACCCCCGGCATTCACCTGTTTGCCACGGCAATGGTCGCCACCGGCGCCTCGCTCTCGGCGCTTTGGATCATGTCTGCCAGCGCGTGGATGCAAACCCCGGCCGGCGTACACCTGGAGGGGGGGCAACTCGTCGTCGACAGTTATCTCGAGGCGATCTTCAACCCTTCCATGCCGACCAGCATTGCGCATATGTGGTTTGCCTGCCTGGAGACCAGTCTGTTCGTGATCGGGGGAATCAGCGCCTGGTACCTGCTGCAGGGCCGGCATGTCGAGTTCTTTCTCAAGTCATTCAAGTTCGCCGTGCTCGGTGCCGCAATCGTCACGCCGGCGCAGATCATACTTGGTGACGCCAGTGGCGTGGTGATGGCCGAACACCAGCCCGCCAAGCTCGCGGCCAGCGAGGCGCACTGGGAGACGAACCCTCCGGGGAAGGGCGCTCCCTGGGCAGTGCTCGCCTGGCCGGATCCCGAGTCACAGCACAACCGCTGGGCGATCGAGATACCCGCCGCGCTCAGTCTGCTCACGACCCATTCGCTCACCGGGCAGGTGGCCGGGCTGAAGGAATTCGCCCGCGTCGATCAGCCGCCGGTGCTGGTGCCGTTCTATGCGCTACGCATCATGGTGGCCATCGGCGTCTGGCTCCTGCTGCTGACGGTGTGGACGCTGTGGCGGTGGTTAAGGGGAAGGGCGCTGCAGCAGGAGCGGCGTCTGCTCAGGCTGTGGCTGGCGTCGCTGCCACTCGGCTACATCGCTGTCGAGACAGGTTGGCTGCTGCGCGAGACGGGGCGACAGCCCTGGGTGGTGCATGGATTACTCCGAACCGGCGACGCGGCCTCGGCGCTGCCCGCGGGCAGCGTTGCCGCCAGTCTGCTTGCCTACCTCGTTATCTATGGCACGCTGCTGACGGTGTTCCTGGTGTTCGCCCGCCGTCTCGTACGCCGCGGTCCGGATCTGCAGGCGCCCGTGCCCGCGCTACATCCCTCCAGCCCGCTGCGAACCGCGCCGGGAACGGCAGATGAACCGGCGCCACGGAGTAATCCATGAACGAGGTGCAGCTGTTTCTGGGCAACATCTGGTTTTTCATCATCGGGTTGATCCTGGTGCTGTACGTGGTGCTGGACGGTTTTGATCTCGGCGTTGGCATTCTTTCCCTGCTGGCGCGTGACGAGGAACGCCGCGGCACCATGATGGCCAGCCTCGGCAGTGTCTGGGACGCCAACGAGACCTGGCTGGTGGTGCTCGGCGGCGCGCTGTTCGGTGCGTTCCCGCTGGTCTATGCGCTTGCCCTGCATGCGTTGTATATTCCGATCACCCTGATGATCTTCGGGCTCATCTTCCGGGGCGTCGCCTTCGAATTCCACGAGCATGCCCGCCGCAAGGCCCCCTGGGGTGTCGCCTTCGGCGCTGGCAGTCTGATCGCCGCGACCATGCAGGGACTCGCCCTGGGTGGCATCATCAGCGGCATCCGCGTGGTGAACGGGGAGTTCGCGGGCGGGATCTGGGACTGGCTGAATCCGTTCGCACTACTGGTGGCGGCCGGGGTTGTGTCCGGTTACACCCTGCTTGGCGCCACCTACCTCGTCATCAAGACGCGGGGAGAATTGCAGGCCCGCAGCTACCGCCGTGCACGGTTTGCCGCCTGGTCGATGCTGGTGGCCGCCGCCGGCGTTACGCTCTGGACACCGCTGCAGTACGCGCAGGTTGCGGAACGCTGGTTTTCGATGCCGACGATGTTTTATATCGGCCCGCTGCCGCTGGCGGCGACCGGCGCCTTTGTGATGCTGCTGCGCAGTCTCGCACGCCGCCGGGAACGGGCGCCGTTTGTCTGGAGCCTGGCGATTTTCCTGCTTTCCTTTGCCGGCCTGGCCATCAGCCTGTATCCCATGCTGCTGCCACCGGGCGTTGCGATCGCCGATGCGGCGGCCTCTGCCAAGACGCTGGTGTTCATGCTGACGGGCATCGGCATGCTGCTGCCGGTGATGATGATCTACAACGGCTACCAGTACCTGGTGTTCCGCGGCAAGGTGGAAGACAGCGGCTACGGCCGGGAATAGCCTGGCCCTGCAGAGGTGACCGGTCAGTCCGCGTTGCGGAAATCCTCTCCACCGTACAGCGAGAGCCAGCGCATGATATCCTCGCGACGGACAAAGCCGCGCAACTCTCCGTGTTCAAGTACGGGAAGTTGATTGACCTGACGTCTTGCCAGTCGTTCGAGTACCGTGGCGGCATCTTCCTGCACATCGGCATGCGCCAGTCTGGCGGCCGGAGTCATGATCTGGCCCGCGCGTGTCTGCGGCCAGTCCCCGCGGGCGATGCCACGGATGTCCTGCAGGCAGATCATGCCGACGAAGCGGTTGTCATCGAACACGGGGAAGGTCCTCTGCTCACTGCCCAGCAGATAGTCGTGAACGAGTGCATCAACGGTGATGTCCGGCGGTATCCTGGTGTAGCGGGGTTGAATAAGCCGGCCCACCGGCACATCCTCGAGCACTTCACGCACCAGCAGCTGGCGGTAACCGATCAGCGCCGCGTTGTTCAGGAACCAGCCGATAAACGCCAGCCACAGGCCGGGGAGCAGGCCGGTGCCGAACACCGGGACCCGCAGGCCCAGCATCATGGCCACACCGGCGGCGATCAGCACCCAGGCGAAGAACTGTACGCCCTGTGATGCCCAGCGGGTCGCGCGGTGCATGTCGCCGGTGATGCCCCACATCACCTCCCGCAGGACCCGGCCGCCATCGAGCGGAAATCCCGGTACGAGATTGAACAGACCGAGGATGATGTTGATGTTGCCCAGCCAGGCGAACACCGTGGGGAGCGGACCCATCGCCGCCAGGGTGAGTTCGGGATGTTCCGGTTTCAGCGCAGCCGGTTCGATAAACAGACCGGCGAGCCACAGGAACAGCACCCCCAGCAGCAGGCTGGTGACCGGTCCGACGATGGCCATCCACAACTCGGCGCGCCAGTTGCGCGGCTCGTTCTGCAGACCAGGATTAGTGCCGCGGCTGCGCCGAACACGATAAGGCTGCTGTCCAGCGCCCAGAATTCGGGTTGTAACATGCGATGACCTCACGTGCAGACAGCGGATTCCGTTGTCCTGCCCGGGCTCTGCCCATTCACAGCCGCCGGCCGCGACAGCGGGACGCGGTCCCGTGCGTTACCGGGCATCAGCCGCGGCCCGGAACGCCTCAGTCCGCCCGGCACTGGCCGGGCAGCTGCAGTCTCCGGCAGCAACCGTGACGCTGTCAGGGTTGCGCGGCGCCGTCCACGCAGGTCAGCCGGTGCGCGGCATCCAGGAGGTGCACCAGCCGTTCGCGTTCACGGCCTTCCCAGGAAAGATCTGGCACGGCCGCCAGTCGCCGCTGTCGGCCTGAATGAACCGGCAGTTGTGACAGAACTGCTCCTCGGCGGCTACGCCGCTCTTCTCGGCGCGCGGCGCCGCCGTGGCGTCGTTGTGATATTTCAGTGCCTTTGCCATGGGGTCGTCTTCGGCGAGATGCGGCAGCGCCTCGGCCGCGGCGCGCGCATCGGATACGAGGTGCACTAGCGGCAGGCTTGCAAGTGCAGTTGCCGCGCCAAGCAGCAGGCGGCGGCGTCCGGCATCAACGATTGGCTTGTTCATTGGCTGGGTCTCCTTTGTCTGGGTGAAATGTGGTGGTGGACGCCCGTGCGGTCGGCGGCTGGTGGCATGGGCTGTTTCATTGGCACGTCCGCCTCACGCAACATCAAATAGTAGACAACCCGCACCTTCATCCCGGTACTCCCCTGGCGGACGCCGGGCTGGCGGTGCGCCCGCAACGTGCAGCCAGTCACCCCCGTCACAGCGCTGCGTCCCTGCTGGAAGGCAGGGCAAGTCAAATGCTATTGGCGCAAGTGGATGGTGTCATTGCGTTTTCGCAATGCCGCACCTCCCGCTCGCCTCCGGATTGCACACGTCAAGTATGAAGGCCACTTGCATAAGACCTAACCCCTGCAAACAGCCACGGAATCACACGGAATAAACAATCATTGTTAGTGATTATTCCGTGTTATTCCGTGTGCTTCCGTGGCCAATCGCGGGTGTGCATCGACGATACCCCCTTAACTAAAGTACCATTCACGTTAACTAGAAGTACCCTTCAGGTTAATCCCGCGTTTTGAGTGGCGCCGGTATGTTGACCGTGCGCTCGAAAATTTTGCCGCAGTCCGTGTGGGCATTGCGCAGCCGGTTGAACAATCCCTGGGCCAGCAGCGACACGCCGCTCGTCGCGATGGCCGCCCCGACGCTCGCGCCGGATTTCAGAATGCCTGCCGGGGCGGCCACGGCGTGCGGGTGGCTGAGTGTACCGCCGAGGCGGACAACCCGCGCAAAATCCGCGACGCCCACACCGAGGCCCGAGCGCGGGGAGGGCACGAGGTCGACCCCCCAGGGTTTCCTTGCCCAGATCGATGTCGCCGCCGCCGCGGATAATCATCTTTTTGGTCTTGATGATGATCTGGTTCGAACTGGTTAGCACCCCATCCGTGATGTTGAAATGGGCCGCCGCGCAGACAAGTCGGGTCTGTTCTTCCTGTCTGGCAAACGGATTGATCAGGTTCACGGTCTGCGTCAAAAGATCCGACCCGAGGCACTCAAACACTTCGTTACGAATCGTCGCGCGCTGGATTTCCAGCGCGAGCTCGCCGTCGAGCGAGGCGGCGAGGGCATGTGGCGTTGTGCCGCTTGCCACCAGATTGAAGAATAAATCCGTTGCCCCGCCGTCGATCAGTCCGGTGTCCGGTTCGCCCAGATCGGCGGGCACGAGCCGGGTGACGATGAGCCGGGTATCGAGGGTGGCACCGCGGGCTGCTTTGGCGATCTGCAGATATCCCCGCACGCCGCCTTTCTTCAGGTCGGCGGCGATCGGGTTGATGAACAGCCTGCCATCTTGCAGCGACACGCGGGTGTGTACGTTTCTGAAACGGGCCTGATTGAAATGGAAGCGATCCAGTCGCAGGCCGATGTCGAGAGTCGCCGCGTCGAGCCACGACACGGGGACATAACGGGTGGAGAAAACCCGGGCGGTTTTCGCCTCGGCGCGGCTGGTCCCGGCTCCAAGTGCCGCCGCCGTTGTCGTGGCAATCCGGTTCAGATCGAATGTCCCGGCGTGTAGGTTGCCGCTGATGCCGGCGGGTGTTGCCGATGTGTCGATCCGCAGCTGGCCGTCCATCTCGTTACCGTGCATGCGGATGGTGAGCGGATCCACGTGCAGGTTTTCTCCCGTGGCCCGTGCCTGCAGCGTCACGCCGAGCGGCAGCAGCGCGTCCCAGTCTTTCGTGTCGAGACCCGGCAGGGACGAAAAGTTCTCGATCGTCGTCTCCAGACGGATCGCCAGCGGCTTTTCCGCCTTTCCGGGCAGGGTCGACTCCAGTTGACCGCTGAACCCGCGGCTGTGGAAGTCGAGTGAAAGGATTGCGGCACCGCTGTTCTGTGAAGACAGGTCGCCGTCGATGTGCAGGGGTTGGGAGAGCTGCCAGGCAACGGCATTGCCGTTGCGGGCGGTCACCGTATCCATTCGGGTGCTGAAAGTCAGCTTACCGGCATTGCTGCGGCTATCGAGTTCCAGGCCCTGCACCGCGTAGTGCCGGTAGTGCAGGTCATCCACCTGCAGTCGGGCATCGATCGTCCACCGGTTCAACGCGGCCGCATCGCCCCGCGCGCGGGACAGCAATTGAGCTTCGTGCTCCGATGGCGGGCCGGCAGCCTGCTTTATGAATGAAAGCTGGTTGATATCGAGATGCCGGGATGAAAGGCTCGCACGGACCTTTCTCGCCGCCGGGCTCAGTTTTCCGCTGGCCGTGAGATCACTGTCGCCAAGCTGCGCCGTCAGCTTGTCGACTTTCAGCGTTTGCCCCTCGGTGGTTGCCGTTGTGTCCAGCTCGAGGTCGCGCCCGGCGAGCTTGCCCCGGGCCGTCACCGTCCAGTGATCCGGTTGTGGCGCCCGCAGGTGCGCCTCGAGCGTGAGTGGTGCGATCGTGCTCAGGTCCACCTCGAGCAGATGGCCCAGGGTGTTCAAGTCCTGTGCGTCGGCGGCGAGTTTGACGTGCCCGGTGGTCTTGCCGTCATTTCCGAGGGTTCCGGCAACGCGCACGGAAGCCCCGAATAGCGAGGACTTGAAATCGACCTCCTGCGCGTGTTCACGGCTCGGCAGCGCCAGAGTTCCGGAGGCCGTTACCGGTTCGTTGCGGTACGCCGCCTTGAGCGTCACCTGCAGGCGCCGGTGCGGCTTGCGCACGAGAGACAGGCGGGCGACATGGAGGGATTGCGAGGTGGTGCCGGACATCTGACGATAATCCATGTCGGTGATCCGGATGGCGCCAAAGCGGAACAGCGGACCACGATACCCCGCCGGATGCGCCCCGCCGGCTTGATGCCCGGTGCGGTTCCAGAGACTGCGCCCCGCGCCATCATCGCCGGAGATGACCACAAGGCCCGAGGCGTCACCGGACCACCACCCGGGCGCATCCCGGATCAGCCGCCCGGGGTCGGCCGTGAGGGACAGCGTGTCGATCGCGACGACGGGTTTTTCGAAGGCGGTGTTCGGATTGAAAATCGTGAGGTTCGTGCTCGCGAGCCGGGGCGGAAACAGATCGACCTCAAGCCCGTCGAAATGCACCTTCAGGCCTGTTGTCAGGCGCACGGCGTGCTCGATCAGACCGGCATAGCGCATGGGCGCCGTGCACAGCACCACGAGGGGAATGCTGAACAGGGCAAGTACCGCCACTGCAATAATCAATCCCGTGCGAAGCTTGCGCATGCTCGTATCCCTCAACGGGCGGGCGGCTCACCGGGATGCATCGGCAGTGTGTTCCTGCCGTGGGGGATCTCGCTAGCGCCGTTTCCAGGTAGTGCAGGGCAGGACAGTGTCCCACCCCTTCAGGAATCACTGCCTGTGCCTTCCATTATTGACACGGGCGTCCGCGTTGCATTGCGATTTATCAACGACCGCTCGGGAGCGGGCGCTGCGGCGCCCGGCTCACAGGCGGGATTGCCACACACATTATTGCGATATCGCAATGCCGCCCGTGGTGCTTGAGAGTAATGTGTTTTCAATGCCAGTTTCGCCGGGTTGCGGGAGGAGAACATTGGAACACAGACGAGTGAATATCGAATCGGTTGTCAGGCGCGCACGGCGGATGGGTGCAAGCCTACATAGCGGTGGTGCTGGTCTCAGAGGCACAGGGTTTGGCCCGAGGAGTACCGGATGAGAAGGAAGCCGGTTATCAGCGTGGACTGGAACGGCCGCGAGACGGTAGCGATGCTGAGCCAGGCGATTGCCCACACAGGGCAGATCCAGCTGCGGCTACCGGCGGAATACAATCACGCGCTGTTCCAGAGACTGCACCCGGAAGCGCGGGGCAGCACGATCGAGAATGTGCACCGGTCGGGCGATTCGGATCTGTTGAAGACGGTGTCCGGGATCGACGGTCTGGAAGACCTTGCGCTGATCGTGGATATGCTGCATGCCGAAGCAGCCTCGGTACAGATTGTCAGTCCTCCCGAGGTCATCATCCGGATACCCGGTGAACCGCCACCGGCCGCCTGAAGTCTGCGCGCTGCGAGGAGAGGGTCTGTCGGGAGACGCCGTGATCGGAAAACTGCGCCGCACCAGCCGGGAAATCGTCCATGCACCCGCGGGCAGGCGGTTCCATCGTTACCACCAGCGCCGCCAGGGGCGCACCGGTCGCTGGCGTGCGGCTGTCTACGGCGGAGCCGGTCTGCTGCTGGTGATTCTGGGCCTTGTCCTGTCGCTGCCGCCGCTGGTGCCGGGCTTCCTGCTGTGGTTGCCGGGCCTCGCCCTGATCGCGGCGCAGTTCGACGGGGTGGCGCGCGCACTGGACCGGATTGAGTGTGAGGTGCGCAGGCTCTACCGGTTGATGAGCGGCCGCAAGTGAGTCTCTT
>JBAVKA010000184.1:0-3884 GCA_049688075.1 Gammaproteobacteria bacterium | reverse complement strand
CACACACGGCCGGCCGGCAGCTCGCCGCCGCCGTCGGGCATCACGGGCTTGAGGGCCTGAGCGTCTACCCGGCGGCGGAGCTCGCGGGTGCGCATGTCGGGATGACGCAGCGCAGCTTCATGGGCGTGACCCTGGTGGAAACGGCGCTGAATGAAGCGCCGGCGGAACCCGCGGCATGGCGTGCGGCGGCCAACCCCTCACCGGAAGCCCGGCAATGCGGCGCGGCCTTCAGCGAGCTGCTGCATCAAAGCGCCCGTCTTGCCGGCATCTCCGGCAACCTCTACCGTCTGCAGGCCGAGTACCGTCTCACCGAGCGGCGCGCCCGTGCCCTCGAGAACGTGATCATCCCCGAGATCGAACAGACGCTCAGGGTGATGGACGCACACCTCGAGGAACTGGACTTTGAGGATGCCGTACGAGTGCGCCTGCAGGCCAGAAGCCATCAACCGGCCACCGGATAGCAGGAACACCGCGCGCAGGCAGCGGTTGCACGGTGAATTGGCATAGGACACCTCGAAAAATGGAGATTTCCAGCGCAGGAGCGGGCTCTTGTGCCCTCCGGGTATGCCCGCGAATGCATCGTTTACAAACCAGCAGGTTTGCGGGTAAGACCGCTTGTTGTAGATTTACATCGAATAATTCGAGGTGTCCATACGTTGTTTTTTCATTGATACAGGAATTACTACGCACAGGAGGTGCACATGAAAAACCTGGTTGGCATTACCATTGGTCTTGTTCTCAGCGTACCGGCAGCCGCCGGAAGCGTCTATCGATGGGTGGATGAGCAGGGACAGGTGCATTTCGGCGACAAGCCGCCGGCTGGAGCGACGGTGACGCAGAAGGAAGTAAGGCCGGCAACCGGGGACGACAGGGCGACCGGCGGCGGTTTGAGATCCGGGGAGCTTGCGCGGCTCGGAGAGATCAGAAAACAGGAAAGCAGGATGGCCGCCGAAAAACGCGATCGGGACGAGCGGGTCGCGGCCGATGAAAAACGGCGTGCGCGCCAGGCCGTGCAGGATGCCAAACGCTGTGCGGGCTATCAGCAGAAAATCGGCGATTACAAGAGAGGTCTGCGCGCCGGCTGCCGCGTCTCGACGTGTAATTCCTACAACGACCAGCTCGCCAGGTACAAAAGCAAGGCGGCACTGGTTTGTCGTTAGTGAATCCCTTATTCATCCCTCTTTCATCCGCCTTGACGGCGGAGGAAAGAGGGACATGCAATTCGACGCGTTACTTATTTCATTTTGATAATGCCGCAGGCCGCCCTGGCACCGCCGGCACACCCCTTCACGTCGCCCTCGGGACAATAGGTGTCGGGATCGGTGTGGATGATGATCGCACTGCCGTCCGCATCGAACACGCTCAACGGGCCGGGGGACAGGGTCACTCGGGTGGTGCTGGTATGCAGGACTCCCATTCCTCCCGGATTAACCTCGAGATTGATCAGGTCGCCGGAATGAAAGGGATGATTGCCATCGGGCGCGGTGAATCCGTAGGGACCGGGATCGAAATGCCCCTTGGCCTCACTGCAGGGCGTGCACTTGCCAGTCTCGTGAATATGGACGGCATGCTTGCCGGGCTGCATTCCGCTGACCCGGATGGTCACATCCACCAGCTTTACGCCCTCGGCGGAAGGCCGCTCAATGAGATCCACGGACCCGGAAATCGCCGCATCCTCGCAGCCCTTGATATCGGCGGTTGCACGGGCGGGGGCGGCCGATTCCACATCCGTTCCCAGGATTGCTGCCGTCATACCGAAGAAAAGCATTGCGATGGCTTGATTTGTCTTCTTGTGCATGATCTGCCTCCTCTGAATGAATCGGCCTGATGAGCGAAATCACCGGACCCGGATAAAAGCATGGCACAGGGTTTCCAGGAAGCAAGGTCCAGCGATTCACGCCGTCTGCGGTGTGCGCGGTGATTGATGGACGGCACACACGTTTCCTGCGGTAACGGGCACGGGTTCCGGATGGCATGACATCATCGCGCGTGCCTGCATCGGCGGGCATCCCTGCCGATGCAGGCGCCGTTACCCCGGTCACTCGAGCGGCAGGCGCCGCTGCGTGCCCGTCAGTGCGCGCAGGAAGGCAACGAGATCGCCGCGTTCAGACTCGCTCAGTCCGAGCGGTTCAAGCAGCGGGCTTTTGTGCGGATCATCTCCGCCGCCCCGGTCGTAGAATGCGACCACGTCGGCAAGCGTCGCCAGCGCTCCATTGTGCATGTAGGGCGGTGAGCTCTCGATGTTACGCAGTCCCATGGTGCGAAACTTGCCACGGTCGGCCGGGTCCTTGCTTACCAGTTCCCGGCCCGGATCCCGGTTGAGCTGCGCCCAGTCCGGCAATCCCATGCGCTGCGCATCGAAGCGGATCGCGGCCAGGATTCCCGGATTATCGACGATCGCCTGGTCCGGGACGCCGAGATCGTGGAACTGGTTGTCGGTGAGGTTGGGACCATGATGGCACTGGATACATTTCGCCTTGCCGAGGAACAGGGTGAGACCGCGTTGCTGCGATGCGCCGAGCGCCGCCGGATCGCCATCCATGTAGCGGTCGAGCGGACTGTCATCGAAGACCAGCGTGCGTTCGAAGCTGGCGAGCGCGTCGGCAACCCGCCCGGCAGTGATGCCGGCGTCACCGTAGGCCTTGCGGAATGCCTCCGGGTAGTCGCCGTCCGCCTTCAACTGCTCCACCAGCAGATCGACGTTGTTGTTCATGTGCAGGATGTTCCTGACCGGGCCGAGCGCCTGCTTGTCGAGGTCGGGTGCACGCCCATCCCAGATCAGCGGCTGGTTATACGCCACGTTGACCAGCGCCGGTGAATTGCGGCGTTCGTGCTGGCTGGGATAGGCCGGTCCCAGCGCGTCGTGTGCCGCGTAGCCATGGTCCGGGAGGTGGCAGGTCTCGCACGAAAGGCTGCCGTCACCTGACAGCCGGGTATCGGTGAAGAGTTTATTGCCGAGCGCCACCCTGGCCGCGCTGAGCGGATTGCCCGGCGGCACGGGAACCGGACCCAAATGGCCAATGGCGGACTTGACCTGATCCGGCGTGGGTACCGGCTCGGCGGCCGGCGCCTTTTCGCCGAGCAGCAGGGTCAGTAGCATGATCCCGCCGGTAATGACTGGTTTCAATGACATCATGATGGGGCACCTCCCGAAAAATGATTGCATCCTGCAGGCATCCATGTGGTTGCGGCCTGGTCTGTCGTTCCTCTATCCCTATATAGTGTAGCCACTCGCACACGGCAGACCTGTTTACCGGGCGTGATAAGGCGGACCAGCCGGCACCGGCGATGGCCTGCGTCGTGTCCTTAACCATTATTGGAAAATCCAGGCCGCACGGGAGGACTGGTGTCCGCGAAAATTCCCTGTCTTGAGGATCAGCTCGCCGGCTATAAAAGCAAGGCGGCACTGGTTTGTCGTCAGGGTGAGTGAATTGTCCGGGATCAAGATAACCGAGAGCAGACAGGCTGTCGGCAATGCCGATGCCGTGATTGATTTCAGGACGACGGGTTTGTCACCTGGAAGCTGCAAATCAACCGCGCGATATAATCAGGTATGGCCATACCTCGCTGAGGTGCTTGTTGATCAGTGTGACAATCTCCCTTTTTTTGATAGTTTCCGCCTGCTGCAGCGGCGTCATGCCATTCTTGTCCCTGATGTCCAGCCTTGCGTGATATTTCAGCAGCAATGCCACCACGTCGGTGTGTTCCCTGACAACGGCAAGATGCAGGGGTGTCTCCAGCCTGGCGGTCTGTGCATCGGGGTCGGCGCCATAACGGACGAGCAATTCACACAACTCGACATGGCCGAGGCTGGCTGCATAGTGCAGGGACGTGCAGCCCGAGTTGGTTGCGACAGCATCCACCTCGGCTCCACTCTCCAGCAG
>JBAVKA010000183.1:0-10054 GCA_049688075.1 Gammaproteobacteria bacterium | reverse complement strand
ATGAGCCGAACCGATTTCAACCCGGAGACCCGCCCGCGCCACCTGATTCTGATATTGGGGGATCAACTGGACCACCATGCCGCCGTGTTCGATGATTTCGATCCGGATTCGGACGCGCTGTGGATGGCGGAAAACGCGGAGGAGGCTACCCATGTCTGGTGCCACAAGCATCGCCTCGCGTTCTTTTTCTCCGCCATGCGGCACTTCCGCGACGAGGAGCGGGAACAGGGACGGATCGTGCATTACCATGCCCTCGACCGCCGTCCCTCCCACGACCGGGGCGGTGATTTCGGGGAAATTCTGACCAAGGACGTTCACCGGCTGCATCCGGACAAGCTGATCGTGACCCACCCTGGAGACCTGCGGGTACTCCGGATGCTGGAGAACACCGCGGAGGATCTGGAGGTGAAACTGGAGATCCGAGAGGACCGGCATTTTTTCGTGACGCCGGATGCGTTCCGCGACTGGGCCGAAGGAAAGAAGCACCTGGTGATGGAACACTTCTATCGCACTCAGCGCCGCCGCACCGGATTGCTGATGCGGCAGGACGGGGAGCCGGAAGGCGGGGAGTGGAATTTCGACAAGGACAACCGCGAGACCTTCGGCAAGGAGGGCCCGGGCAAACTGCCCTCCCCGCGGCGGTTCCGTCCGGATGAGATTACCCGGGCGGTATTGGATATGGTGGAAGCGCGCTTCGCTGGTAATCCCGGATCGCTCGATGATTTCGATATGCCGGTGACCCACAACGAGGCGCTGGCCGCTCTGCGGGATTTTGTGTCCCAACGCCTCCCCTGTTTCGGCGCTTACGAAGACGCGATGTGGTCCGGGGAACCCACCCTCTATCACTCGCGTCTGTCGGCGGTGATGAACGTGAAACTGCTGAACCCAGAATTCTGCTTACACAAAGTGGTCGCGGCTTACGAGAAAGGCGAGGCCCCGATCAACAGTGTGGAGGGCTTCGTGCGTCAGGTGCTGGGGTGGCGCGAGTTCATCCGCGGCGTTTACTGGCTCTACATGCCCGAGTATGCGGAGCGGAACTCCCTAGGGTGCAGTGACCGCGAGGTCCCGTCTTTTTTCTGGGACGGAGAAACGGACATGGCCTGCGTGGCCGACTGCATGGCGGGGCTGAAACGCGACGCCTGGACGCATCACATCCCCCGGCTGATGGTGCTAGGTCAGTTCTCCATGCTGCTCGGGGTGCATCCGTACAATTTTCACACCTGGCACATGGCGATGTACGTGGACGCGGTGGACTGGGTGAGTCTGCCGAACGCGCTTGGAATGAGTCAGCACGGCGACAACGGCGTAGTAGGCACCAAACCCTACTGCGCGTCGGGCAACTACATCGACCGAATGAGCGACTACTGCCGAAAGTGCCGCTACAACCCCAAACGCGCCTCGGGCGACGACGCCTGCCCCTTCACAACCCTGTACTGGGATTTTCTCGACCGGCACTACGACCGCTTCGCGAACAACATGCGCATGAAATTCCAGTTGAAAAACCTGGAGAGGAAATCGCAAGACGAGCTGCGAGAGATCCGCCAGCGGGCGGATCACATCCGGGAGCGCATCGATAGCGGTGAACGGTTGTAAATCCCGCGAACGCCCGTAGAGTGAAAGCATGGCCATCACGAAACTTGAAGACACTCGCGTCTGCACACTAAACAATCTCCCGCCCCGTGAAAAGGGCGGCTACGTTCTGTACTGGATGCAGCAAAGCCAGCGCGCGGAACACAATCCCGCTCTGGAGCATGACGCGCGCCGGGCGAACCAGCAGGGAAAGCACCTGCTGGTGGGCTTCGGGCTTATGGACGATTAACCTCCCCCACTGCTCCCCCCACAACAACGGCGTCCCCGCCGCCAGGTCAAACAACGTCACCTCGGGCGGCAGGGTCTCGTCCAGGATCGCGGCGACAATGTCGGGCGCGAGGGTGGTCAGGTTGACCATGCAGCTGACACAGCCCACACCGTCGAATCGTCACTCTTTACATATGAAGCGATCTCCGATCAGCAGGTCGGGCCTGCACCACGGGGGGGCGAATAGCTTCTTGGCTGTCAGAATCGCCTTTCGGATAGACACATCCACTCAAGTATGTCCATCACGACCATCACCATGCGAATACAAGGTGATACAGGCCAACAATTTAGATTTCCGAGAGACACGCCACATCATTTCTAGTTGTTTTGCCGCCGAGACCGCTACCGTCTACCGCGCTCGTAGATATGGTGTCTAAGGATACAACTCTATCCTCGGCGCGTGATTTAGACGAGATAGGAAGTACATTCTCTCTCCAAATAGTTTGGCAATTATCGTCCTCCGAGATACTGCAAGACTTTATGCAAACAGACATAAGTCCTCATCCATTCTTTTTTTTTAGGAGGCTAACCGGGTACCCCAACAAAAATAACTATCAGACAGAATACACACGTCTCACAAAACCGAAGCACCAAGACGGCCCTTAGAGCCCCAATCGGTATATATATACCGACCCCATATCCGGAAGCCCGACGACGGCCACGGGAGACGCTCCCGCGACCCTACGATAACCAGACCACCGACCGGATCGAGGTCACACCCGTCACGGGTCACACCCGGAATGAGGTTCGGTACGCGCCATGAGGGGGGGTGTCCCCCTCCCCCCGGCAGTAGATTCCCTGGCCTTTTCTCCAACCTTCTCTATAACTGTGACAACTGTGACCGCCGTGACACCCCCCGTCCGACAGGCCTCTTGCGGTCACACTCAGCGGTACCGGTCGCATTCAACCCCATGAACGAACCAATCCGGGGCAGCGATCATTGGGATCGAACCACACTTCAGCCACCTCCAACTCCTCCACCGTAGTACTCAGCTTGTCCGCGAAGTAGTGCCCGAGTGTGACCGGTGTTTCGGGCAGTACTACAACCCGGCTCGACTTACCATCCAGCTTAATCTGTGTACTGGTGAGCGGGTACCCGGCCTCTCGACACAACCGCTTCACCGCTGCGGGTAGTTGACTCGAGACCCTGCGACCCTGCGCAATCGGCGTCGCCGTTGATATCAATAACTCATTTGGCCAGATCCACTTCCCGACCAGATTGGTGTTGTCAGGGGCTCTCCTAGCCTCACCTTTACGTAACAGGTCAAGCACCACGTCGTCCGCTACAGTTTTGTCCCTTTCAGCTGTTATCGCCCGCTGGTCGCGCAGTTCATCTGTCACTGGCGCTTCATGTAGGTTGCTTGTGATCAGTCGATAGGACAGGAAGTGCAGTAACTCTGGTAAATGGCTGTCGATCCATTCATATAACTCCTGCCAGTAGTCACTGCTGCCCTTCCGGCGATCGGAGACCTTCAGGGCAAAGAATCGACGGCTGTTAACCGCGGCAGGCACGGCCCACTGTTCATTGGTCTGTATAATTAGTCGGGTGGAATTCACGGCATCGAACTTGTCGACTCCCTTCAGTTCAATCGTGATCTTATTCTGAGTAATCATTCCCTTGAGTTTGTTCGCTTCTTTATGATTGCCAGACCAAACTGCTTCGTTGGCCACCAACAAGACACTCTGCAGCAGGTGGGCATTGAAGTTACTGATAAAATGATCGGAGTCGATCATGTGCGTGTAGTTAGCATCACGTAACAGCCAGCCGATGGTCGTGCTGAATGTGTCCTTTCCAGTACCCTCCTTGCCGCGCAGCACGACACAGGTTCCTGTTTTCTTCCCCGGTTCATGGATCAGTTGAGCACACCAATCGAGCAGCCACCTGGCATGATCTTCATTGCCATCACAGATGACTTCCTGGACAAAATCCAGGAACGGACTGACATCGCCTTCGCGGGGCTCAACGGCGAAGCCCCGCCACAGGTTCAGGTGGCCGTCAGGACACGTCAACGGTGGTGGATATAACCCCACCCCATCGTACTCCTGCCGGTGCATCCACCGCCTCCACAGGTTGACGGGATTTTCACGTCTTGAAGTACCCTTCGTGTCATGGATTTCGACCAGTTTATTCTCGTAGAGCAGCTTTACATCCGATAGGATGTACGGATGAATTCCGCCTCCGGCATCCGCCTCAACACACCGGACTTTGTTGCCAATTTTGCAGAGCGGATACTTCAGGTTGATCCCAGCAAGCACACGGTCGATTTCTCCAGACACATCATCCGATTCCGGCTCCCAGCCAGCCTGTCGTGCGAAATAAAACAAGGTACCGACCCGAACTCGACCATCCGGTCGAAACCCGCGCCAGCGTGAAGTACACTCGCGCGGCTGATAGCGCAGGCCCTTGGACGACCAGCTGTCCCACAAGGCGAGACCGGCCTGGTCCGGGTACTGCGTATGGATGGCCTGCCCAATCCGTAGCCACTCGTCATAGGAGAGCTCGTCAGCATCGATTGACTGCAACATCCGCTTGATCTGTTCAGGCGACACCTGCGTTTCAAGATCGTCACCGATGACGTTCTCGTTACCTCGCCCGAGTTTCACATTAGCCTGTCGGTGATTAAGAAACTCGACGTTCAATTTCACATCGAACGCCTCGGCTATCTCATCGATGGTGAAGCGGTTGCCAGTCCAGCTTTCGATCCGCACTTGAAAGTTCTGGCCCTGCTTCGTGTTGACACCGTATGGCAGACGCATGACACGGTTTACACCCTTCGCAGAGCGGTCGCCGTGCTCATCATTGAGCGAACTCATCAGGGCCGATGCCTTGTCCTTTTCCATACAGGGCTTTACTAGTGCATAGCCGACTTGGTAATTATCCGGGCTGGTCTCAATTATGTAAGTAGGCTGAAGCACTGAAGCAACTTCTGACAATGCCCTACCTTTCGTACCTACATCATCAATAACCACTACATGAAATGCCTCAAACTGCTCGTAACGGCGGGCACGGTATCCTTCTCTGTTTTCGCGAAAAGTTGACACACAGAAGTACGTATTCGAGCGCAACGCATCCTGGGCGGAAACCCCGGGTAACTGAATGAATTTCCCCTTGGCCCAGTCTTTACGCTCTACATCCAGCTTTTTGAGCCTCATGTCTTGTTTGTACTGAAAGCGGTCATTCCTGGGCAGTGCTCTGGACGCCCAATATCCAAAGAAGACATATGCGGCATTCTTTCTCTATTGTCGAGGCAACGTTAAATCCTGATGTGCGGATCTAAGTATTACCCACAGTAGTGAGGCCCCGTCCTTTTATGTATAGTTGAAATTGAAGGCTAGAAGTAAAAAATGACGTTTTCGCTCTAAAGTAACAATAACCGATGTAGGCCTCAACGCTTCGTGGAAGGGACATATCTGATATGAGATTCGTTAAAATATCAATTTTCATTGTCTTATCAACCATTTCGACGTTGGCGAGCGCGAATTTGATAACGGTCGAGTATGTTGGGGCAGATCAGTGGTCGGAGGAATATCCTACTGTCCTAGTCAGTGGACATTTCACGCTGGACACGTTGAAAATATCCAATCAGAGCATTCAATTTAGCTGCGAATACGACACGTACCCGTATAACCCCTGCCCGGGAGTGGAATACTGGTCCGGACAGATCGAGGTGACGGATTTTCGTTCGTCTTATACTGGTTACAGTGATCTAATCCTGCCGCATACGACTGTGGGATTTAGCTTCAAAGGGTTTGCGGAGCAAAACTGGTTTATTCCGTTGGCTGGCAATGAATCTCCGTTTGCTGGCATGAGCATGTTTTTTCACGCGCCCCCGATTAGCGAAGCAGAGTTTCTTTCATCACGAGATCCTGTTTCTGAATTCTTGCTGCCGGAATTGCCCGGCATAGGTGGCGATTATCGGAGTTTTTTCGCGTTTGGTCTTGGATCTAGTCCACTGACGGTTCGTGTGGCTGCGGTTCCCGAACCGCCAACGGTCTCGTTGTTGGGTTTATCTCTCGCGGGACTGCTTTTGACCAGATGCCGTGCTGCTCGGCAAGGTCGTAAGGCCAAAGTCCTATAATTAAGCGCCCTGCCGCTGATTGTTCTCGTGAAGTCCTAAGACGGGAGACTAAGAGACAGGCGCTTACCTCCGCGGAACCACGGATTACGCCCCCTTCGTACCCAACAATGCACGTTCTCGCGGTTTCGTTTCTTTCCCTTCACAGGACCACAACTCGATCGAGCCTTCGATACTTCACTCGGAAAAATGGCCGCCTCTAGGACTACTAACTACCAAGTGAGAGCTTTCGCTGCTGCGTTACAGCCTTTCACCGAGGGGTCACGAATGGTAAGTTCTGACCAATAGTGTGAGTACGGACCGGTAGTTCTGAACTACCAGAGTTGCGGCATTCGAGACACCAGCCGGGAAAGCGGTTTCGTCTTTTTATGGCCGACTCCGGACCTTCAGCTGGATCTGTACGCCATTCAACCGAAGTTCCGGATAGTCTGAAATGCAGCCCTGACCTCCGGGGACGGCGCTATGCAGAGAGTTCGATATGCGTCCACGATGGGGAGCCAGATAAAACAAGCCCTTAACAAATCTTCACACGCCAAAGTGTACCGTAAAGGTGGTAAATGAGGTGGTAAAGAATCCACCCGTTGAAACGGTGCAAATACCCCCCCGCCCTTCCCATCTGGTCAGTCGGTATCAAGACATGAAAGACACCGAATTGTTAGTCGAGGTGGCTAAAACAAATGCATGGCTCGATCGCCTAGCCCGCATTTCTCACCGATAGAATTGAATAAGGCCGTGTTCCATGGCATAACGCTTGTGCGACGAAGTAGTTACAGTCAAAGGAGCCAGCGGCCTTTTGAAGACAGAGTGTACTGCAGGGCAATTGGAATTTCACGTTCTGGGACGGCGTGCCGTATTGGGCGCATTTGACGGTGGCAAGATCAGTTCCGACAGTGGCAGACTGTTGCTGCGCGAGGTCGAGCAGCGTACCGGTATTCTGAGCCGACTGTCCGGCTGTTTTGTCGATCATCGAGATCCCGATCACCGCACCTTTGTCGTGACCCTTTTGGGTGCCGGTTACCAGGCATACAGGAGTCGGTATTATGGGCATCGTGAAGAGTGAATTTTTGGTACTTGGCGGTGGGATATCAGGTCTGATGGCTACCCGTTCGCTTGAAGACAGAGAGCACGAGGTTACACTGCTGGAACGGTCACCCGGATTCGGAGGTTTGACTCGTACTGTCCAAGTCGACAAGTATTGCTTTGACTATACTGGTCATTTCCTGCATCTGAATCGTTACGTTTCCCCGGCTGATATTCCTTATGCCGGACTCGACAACAGTGACTGGATGCAAGTGGATCGTCGGTCGGTTTGCTATATCGCCGACACTTTCATACCCGCTCCCGTGCAGTACAACATCGGCCTGATGCCTGAACCTGAACGCAGCCGTTGTATCGAATCCTACCGCAACCGTTCAACCTTGTCCGATAATCAGAGCCCCAGTTTCCGCGACTACGTAATAGCAGGCTTCGGGGAATACTTGGCGGACCTGTTCCTTATTCCGCAGAACGAGAAAACCATGGCAATCGCTCTGGACGGGTTGTCAGCTTCAGCGCTGAAGCGTTTTTTCCCCAAACCGGATGAAACGCTGGTCAAGGCGGGTATCGATCAGCGTTCCAAAGCGGCAAAAGAATACAATTCCAATTTCTGGTACCCGCGACAAGGCGGTATAGGACGTTTGCCTGACGGATTGACCCGCAATATCCAGCGGGGCTTTCTCAATCACGAAGTTGTTTTGATCAATCCCCGGACCCGTAGGCTGACTTGCAGAAACGGCCAGGAATTCAGATGGCAGCACATCGTGTCAAGCCTGCCGCTCAAGGTGCTTTGCCATTGTGTGGAAGACGATGCGCTGCAGGTGTTATCTCGTGGCTTGAGCCATAGCACAACCATCGCCTTCAACCTGGGCTGCTCGGGAAATCCACCGGATATACTGCGCGGTGTGCACTGGGTCTATGTGCCAGACAGGACAATCCCGTTCTATCGTGTAGGGCTATACTCGAATATCAGCCAGGGCATCTGCTCAACCGGCCATCATACCCTGTACGTTGAGGTGTCAGTGGAACCGGAGAATCTGAAAAATCTGGATATAGCAGGAGAACTGACACCGCGTGTCATTGAACACCTTGCGCGCCTGGGCTGGATTGACCGAAAGGCACTACGGTCAGTTGTTACCCACGTTATTGAATGCGCCTACACTCATGACAAACCGGAGCGCGCCAGACAGGTCGGCAGCATTATTGAGCGACTTGAAGAACTCGGTATCCATACCGTTGGACGCTACGGCATGTGGGACTATTATGGTATGGAGGATTCCATGCAATCCTCTCTTGATTTAATCGAGAGGATTTGCTGATGGACTACACTATCGTAATTCCGGTGCATAATGAGGCTGAGCACATCGTGCCATTCGTTGAGGGATTTCTGACCAGGCTACCATCAGAGGTAACCGGCCTGCTACGCGAAATCATACTGGTTGAAAACGGCTCGCGGGATATCTCACTGGCCGCATGCCAGGGCCTGGAAACCATGCACCCGGATCTCATAAGGACAATCTCGCTTCCACGCGGCAGCTACGGAGAAGCCATCAAAACTGGCATTTTGGCAGTACAAGGCTCGCACCTGTCAATACTGGAATGCGATTTTCTTGATGAGCAGTTCGTGGCTGCATCCGTCGGTATGTTCAGTGCCAGCAAATCACGATTTATCGTGGCCTCGAAACGACACCCCGACTCGCGGGACAATCGGCCATGGAAACGACGTTTATTGACAGAGGGTTTCAACCGGATTTTAAACATGCTGTTTGGCTATCCCGGCAGTGATACCCACGGCCTCAAGAGCATAGAGACAACTCTTGCCAAGCGTCTGTGTGAGCTGGCGCAAACCACCGATGAGGTGCTCCAGACCGAACTGGTGCTAATGGCCTGGAAAAAAGGTATAAGAATAGATGAATTACCGATCCGTATCGAGGAACGCCGTGTCACCCCTGTTTCCATCGTACGGAGGGTACCCATGGTGCTGGACCTGTTATCTCAACTTCGCGACTCGTTACGTAGGTTCGATGAAAACAAGGTGAAGATTTAATCACTCACTGCTGTCCTGTTTACAGAAATGAAAAAGGCTTAAATCTCAGCGAGCTGTTACAATGCAAGTGTGACCAAACACGGTAATAGAACGAGATGTGCACGGGGTGGATGTTGGCGGTATAAAGATGGTCAGCAATATATTCCCAGACCACTAGTGTCCGAAAGTAGATTCAATAGATTACAATGCACGTTATACTTGTAGCTGTACTAGATATCGAGAAAATCCTTGTTTAAAGGGATTTACTTGAACATGGTGACAAATTTCTTTGTAGCAAAATGTAGTGCGATACATCCAGATTGAGTCGTTTCCTGACAATGGCTACGAGCACGTATACCGATACCGCGGTCCATAAGGCATCACTATCTTATGCCTTTGTCTGCGATCACCGCTTTGGCCTGTGGTACCTTGTCAAGCAACGCGCACGCCTGAGTGATGTCGGCTTGTTCGGCGCCGGTCAATGTGAATCCAATGGGATTACCGAGTGCATCGACGATGCCGTGGATTTTGGTTACGAAGCCCCCGCGAGAGCCACCCAAAGCTTGTGGGCCGTGCTTTTTTCACACCGTGGCGTGTTGGTGGGCACGGATCGCCGTGCTATCGAGCATTACTTCCTCCAGATCACAATCCCCATTGAGGGCTTCGAATAATCGCTCCCACACACCGACTTTGACCCAGCGGGAGAAACGCGTGAAGGTACTATGCAAGTTGTCCAACGCCGAGGGTAGATCACGCCACGGGGCGCCGGTCCGGCCTATCAATAGAACCGCCTCCATAAAAACCCGGTTATCCTTCGACGTGATGCCGTTCATTTTGCTGCAATGGTCACCTGCGGATGCATCGTACTGTGGCTGAAATAATTGTTAACACAACCTGGTGTTGCGTACCTGGTAGCGGTGTTGGTCATAGTGTCGCGGCGCGCTAATAAGTTTGGTCAGTAATTTAAAATTAGTTGTCGATCATAAGGTTTAAACTACTGGCTTTGGCCTGTCAGCCTTAGCTGCGAGAATGAGCCGCATGAAAGGAGGTGCGGCATGGA
>JBAVKA010000182.1:0-11297 GCA_049688075.1 Gammaproteobacteria bacterium | reverse complement strand
GGCGACTTTCATACATTATGGAGGTAAGCAACATGAACATTCTATGCACAATGGACCCCATCAGCTGGAACGAAGTCACAAACCTGGATGGTGCACCCTGCTTGTATGAAGGCGACGGGGAAAATGGAATCGAAATCCACTTCGAGAACGAGATTGATCTGGAAATCTACCGTGCGCTCGGTCAGGACCACAGGATTGTGCTGGAGGGAGACGACTCGGACGATTATATTGCGGAAGGTTGACAGTTCCTGCAAGGGATACCGTGCGGTTTCCAGTTGAATCCATGATTCAGGTGTGATCGGACTAGGTTTGCTGCAGGTAGTCCAGGGCCGCTTCGTCGAATCGGGTCGGGGTTATGTCGAACAACGTGTAAACGTCCGAGGAATCGCCCGTGTTGCCTTCCAGCAGCATGGTGAGCTGGTCCCGCGTGATGGGGAAGAACTCGTAAGATTCGAGCAACGTTGCCAGGATTTTGATATAAAACGCCGGCACCGGGATGGTCAGCTTGGAGGTCCCGCAGGCCTTCGCGATTAACCGGATCACCGCCCGCCACTCGATGGCTTCGGGTCCGCACAGGGTGAACGTTTTGCCGACTGCTTCGGGCATCGCCAGCGACGTGATCATCATGCGGGCGACATCCTCGACATGGATGGGCGACATCGCAAAGGTGCCGCTGCTGAAGGGGAGTAGCCCTTCGTAGAACAGTGGCGCCGGCAGCGGCAGCCTGATCATCTGATCGCGTAGCCGGGTGCAAAACTCCATGTGCCCGCGGGGATCGCCGAAGATGAGTGACGGTCGAAAAATCGTGTAATCAAGCGTGCTAGAGCGCAGCTGCTGCTCGGCCAGATACTTGGTCTGCTGGTAGGGCGTACCGTCCTGTCTTACGCCGTTGGCGCTCATCAGGATAAACCGTCCCTTGCCCAGCTCGCCCGCCGCCTCCATCGTGCGTCTCGCCCCGTGAAACTGCAGTTGCTCGAACGTGACACCCGTGTGCGGGGACTCGCGCAGGATGCCGATGTTATAAATCACCGCCTCACAGTCCTCGACCGTGCGGCGTACGGACCCCGGGTCCGTCACGTCGCCGCTGATGATCTCGCACTGATCGGCGTGGCGCACCTTCGGCTCGCTGCCGGGCCGCACCAGCAGCACCGGATCATGCGCCTGTCTGATGAGCTCATCGACCAGGTAACTGCCGACAAAACCCGTTCCACCGAACAATGCGACCTTCATATGTTCCCCCGCATGCCGGCCTTCCGCCGCACAGCGCCACGCCGGCTCTCCATCGCGGCGCAAGCGAAGCACTATCGCCTTTGTTATGAATTATAGTCGGGGTCGCTGCGGCTGCAGTTCGAGGATGAGGCAGTCCGCTCCAGACACTCACCTCGCGATGCACGGATTACTCAGACAGGCTCCCTGGCTGCCGCCGGTCTTTCCCGGGAAACGTCGGCCCACATGCCCGTCGAACCATAACGTTCGCCGGTATCGGAGAGCACGGTGACGATGGTGCGGTAGCGACTCGTCGCGGCGATCTCCAGGGCGGCGTGCACGTAGGCGCCGGACGAGGGTCCGACGAACAGGCCGCAGCGCGCCAGGCGGTGGCACATCGCGAGTGCCTGTTCGCTGGTAACCTTGATGCATGCATTGATCAACGACTGATCAAGAATTGCCGGGACGATGTCGTCCGGGGAACCCAGGGGTTCGAGGCCTTCAATGCCCGGGAAGACCTCGGGGATCACCGACACGATGAGCATGTCGCGGCGCAGCGCCCGCAACCGGCGACCCACGCCCGTGATTGTGCCGCCGGTGCCGACCCCGGCGACAAAGACATCGGGTTCCTCTCCGGCGCGTGCGCGCAGCCCGGCAATCAGCTCCGGTCCGGTGGTCTCGTAATGGGAGCGCCAGTTCTCTTCATTGCGGTACTGGTCGCAATACCAGTACCGCTCCGGATGCAGCGATATCAGGGTCCGCGACGCTCGCGGTATTCCGGCCAGAAGACCGTGACCTGCCCCTCGAAACGGTAGACGGCGCCATGCACATCGGGGATCCCCAGCTTCACGCAGGCGTCGTTGATCAAATAACGGGTCGGGAAGTTGTCCGAGCCATCCACGACCAGATCGTATCCGGCAAGGATCGCCTCCACGTTGCGGCTGTCAAGCCGGGCCTCGTGCCCCATGACCTGCACCGACGGGTTGAGTGCCAGGACCGCCGCGGTGGCCGAGTCCACCTTGGACTGGCCCACGCGTGCATCGCTGTGCAGGATCTGCCGCTGGAGGTTGCTCCGGTCGACCACATCATGGTCCACGATCCCGAGCGTACCCACGCCCGCGGCGGCGAGATAAAGGGCCGCAGGGGATCCCAGGCCACCGGCCCCGATCAGCAGTACCTTGCTGTCGAGCAGGCGCAGCTGGCCCTGTTCCCCGACTTCCGGCATCAGCAAATGGCGCGAGTAGCGCTCGCGGGCAGTGGCATCCAGCACCCGTGGGATCTCGAAGGGGATTCCTTCGTTCTTCCAGCGCTCGAAGCCACCGCCCAGGTTGCGCACGTCCTTGTAACCCAGGCGGCGCAATCCGTCGGCGGCAAACAGCGAGCGTTGGCCCACCGCGCAAAACAGGATCACCGTCCGGTTCTTGTCGGGTACCGCATCTTCGATCCTGAACTCCAGATAGCTGCGTCCCAGCGGCAATGCGCCGGAGGGCGCCCCCGCAGCGATCTCGCCGGGTTCCCGGACGTCGACCAGCACGGCTCCCTGGTGCTGCAACGCCTGGGCCTCCTGCGGGGTGATCTCGGGAATCTGTGCGCGCAGCGCCGCCAGCCGCTCGTCGCTTGCCTTTCGATCGCTCCCCCCGGCGACGCCGGTACGATGACGAGTACATCATTCTCGCCGAGCGGCGTCGCGAGCCCCTGAAGCACACGGATATCGTCGGCGCCACGATAGACATTGACGAAATGCCGGAGCTCACCCTCCGGGGTGAGTACCCGCTCGACCAGCGCAGGGTCCAGGGCGCGAATCGCCTCGCCTACGGTGGCTCCCTGCACCCTGACTTCGCCAGCGCCTCCCGCCAGGGGGCGTAAGGGTGTCGGGATGCGCACGGTGGCATTACTCATGAGTCAATACCCTCCTCGACGAACCGCTCGCCGTTCAGGCGCCAGGATCGCAGTTCCTGAACCCCTTCCGCGTCGACCGAGACGATGACATAGGACCACCCGGCCCAGGCTCCGTCCCGGTCGGTCGCCGAGGGATAGGCCGGGTGATCCGGGTGGGAATGCCAGATCCCGACGATTTCGATCCCCTGCGTGCGCGCCCAGGCATCCGCGCCCAGGAAATCGTCGGGATCGAGCTCATAGCGGTCCCGGGCGCGTTCACGGTTGAGGTTGCGCGCCTGAACCAGCTCCCTGACCGCGACGGCGTCGCCGGTGCGTACGCCGAGCAACAGGCCGCAGGTTTCATCGGGATAGCCGGCGCGCACCAGGGTCTCGAGGCGGGCGCGCAGGTGCGCCGTCAGGTGAACGCTGCCCCAGCTGTCTCGATCCGGTTGCGTCGCTGGCATGACAAGATACCTACTCGGTTGTGACGGGCTCCGGCTGGTCATTCCGGAGCGCGGCCTTGAGGGTGTGCCAGCTCAAGGTGGCGCACTTGATGCGCATGGGGTACTTGCGCACCCCGGCCAGGGACGCCAGCTTGCCGAGTCTGGCGGTGTCCGTGGCCGGCTGGTCGCTGGTCAACACATCGTGCACCGCCTCGATAAGCTGCTCGGCCTCATTGACCGTACAGCCCTTCAGTCGTTCGGTGAGCAGGGAGGCCGAGGCGACGGAAATGGCGCAGCCCCGGCCCTGGAAGCTGATATCCTCGATGCGGTCGCCGTCCAGTTTCAGGTAGAGCCGCAGGATGTCGCCGCACAGCGGGTTATGGCCCTCGACCGTGCGCGTGGCAGCCGGCATCTCGCGGAAATTGCACGGATGGCGGTTGTGATCGAGGATCACCTCCTTGTAGAGCTCCTCGAGCCCGGCGCTCATGCGAGTACCTTGCGTGCATAACGCAGTGCATCAACCAGGCGGTCGATCTCCTCGCGGGTGTTGTAGAAGGCCAGGGAGGCGCGGGTGGTCGCGGCCAGGCCGTAGAATTCCATGAGCGGCATGGCGCAGTGGTGACCCGCACGCACGGCGATGCCCTGGCTGTCCAGCACGGTGCCCAGGTCGTGTGCGTGGATGTCCTCCATCACGAACGAGACCATGGCCACCTTTTCGGCGGCTTCGCCGATGATGCGCAGGCGCGGCACTTCCCGCAGCCGGGCCGTGACATAGTCCAGCAGGTCACGCTCATGGGTAGCCGCCGCTTCCCGGTCCAGCCGTTTCAAATACCCTATGGCCGCGGCCAATCCCAGAGCACCCGCAATCGGCGGTGTGCCGGCCTCGAATCTCCGCGGTGGCGCCGCGAAGGTCGTCTCATCGAAGCGCACCGAGCGAATCATTTCGCCGCCGCCCTGATACGGTGGCATGGACTCCAGCCACGCCTCCTTGCCATAGAGCACACCGATACCGGTCGGCCCGAACAGCTTGTGTCCCGAAAAGCAGTAGAAGTCGCAGTCAAGCACCCGCACGTTCACGTCCAGGTGCGGGACGGCCTGCGCGCCGTCCACCAGGACCGGGATCTCATGCCGATGGGCGATCCGGATTATCTCGTTTACCGGGTTGACGGTACCCAGTACATTGGAGACGTGCGTCACGGCCACCAGCCGCGTGCGTTCACCGAGCAGCGCTTCGAATTCCTCCAGCACGAGCTCGCCCCGGGGGGTAACGGGCAGCACGCGCAACACGATGCCGTTGCGTTCGCGCAGCAGCTGCCAGGGCACGATGTTGGCGTGATGCTCCATCGTGGTGAGTACGACTTCCTCGCCGGGACGGAAACGACTCCCCAGACTGCTGGCCACCAGGTTGATGGCCTCCGTGGTGCCACGTAAGAAAACGATCTCGCTGCTCGATCGGGCATTGAGGAATTCTCGCACCTGCTCGCGTGCGGCCTCATAGGCCGCCGTGGCCCGCGCTGCCAGGGTATGAACCGCACGATGCACGTTTGCATAGTCCTTGCTGTAATAGTGCGCGAGCACCTCGATGACCGCCTGCGGTTTCTGCGCGGTGGCGGCGTTATCCAGATAGGCGAGCGGCTTGCCGTGTACCCGCTGCTGCAGCACGGGAAAGTCGCACCTTACAGCCTCGACGTTCCACGCCGAATCGGGCGGGCAGTAACCCCTGTCGGAAATGACTTTCATGCAACCTCACACTTCTGCCGGTGTCGCGCCATCCTGGCGACGGACAGCGTGGAACCGCTCATGTCTGCCAGGGTGATGGCGGCCAGGTTCTGGCGGACTGCGTTATTGATCACCCGCCAGTGCCCGTGCACCTGGCAGCTTTTCTGGATAGCGCAGTTCCCGGTCTCGCGGTTGCATTCGGTAAGTGCAACCGGTCCCTCAATCATTTCGATGATGTCGATGAGCGAGACCGTCGACGGAGACCGTGAAAGCACATAGCCCCCGTTGCGGCCCTGGATCGAGCGCAGCACGCCGCCGGCCGTGAGCATCTTGAGCAGCTTAACCACAGTGGGCCAGGGGATATCCGTTTCCGCGGACAGCCCCCGTGCGGTGACGACCTCCCCCTTGCCTCCTGCGATACGCGACATCAGAACAATCGCATAGTCGCTTAACCTGCTGAGTCTGACCATAGAACCCTCTAGCGTTTATATAGTACTATATTACTCCTAAATAATTATTCAACACACCGCGTCTGTGCAAGCAGGCGGCATCCATTTTCCTTCGCTTCGTAACGCGGGAGCTCGGGACAGGTGCCTGTTCCGAGCAACGGGGCAAATGTGCAGACCGGACCCGGGTTTTTCACCGCCGTAAACGTCAGGCAACCGATACTGCGCAGTGTTTAGGTAAAAGCGGCGTGCAGGCCGGATGACAGTCTATGCTAACTATATAAGCTCGGTAACGAGGGTATTGAGCTTCCGACCGTTCTGTCCACCGGGGTGTTCGGCACGGACGGGCGCTTTCCCGAGAGCAGCTTTGCAGACCGGGGTATGGCGGGATTGGCAGTACCTTGTTCGAGGAGACAGCAATGCTCAAACCCAGGCGACAATTCCGCTACGCCAACAACGTGATGGCAATGGTGATGGCCGGCGGCCAGGGCGCACGCTTGCATCCGCTCACCGACAAGCGCTCCAAGCCCGCGGTGCCCTTCGGGTCGCGCTACCGTATCGTGGACTTCGTGCTCAGCAACCTGGTCAACTCCGGGATCTTCACGATTTATCTGCTGGTGCAGTACAAATCCCAGTCACTGATCGAGCACATCCGCAAGGCCTGGACCATCTCGCCGCTGTTTCCGGACCAGTTCGTTACCGTGGTGCCGCCCCAGATGCTGGAGGGCCAGGGCTGGTTCGAGGGCACCGCGGACGCGATCTGCCAGAACCTCAACCTGATCGAGACCCAGCACCCGGAGCTGGTCCTGGTGTTCGGCGCAGACCACGTCTACCGCATGGACGTCAACCAAATGATCGGCTTTCACCTGGAGCGGGAAGCTGACGTCACCGTGGCGACCCTGCCCGTACCGCTGGAGCAGTCCCCGAACTTTGGCATCATCGCCGCGGACCCGGACGGGCGCATCCGCGAGTTCCAGGAGAAGCCCCGAAACGCGACGCCCATCCCTGGGGACCCCAACCGGGCCTACGCCTCCATGGGGAACTACCTGTTCAGTGCCGGCGCCCTGGTTCGGGTGCTGCGGGAGGCTCACAGGCACGGCGAGACCGACTTCGGTCAACACGTGCTCCCGCGCATGCTCGCGATCCACCGCGTCTTCGCCTACGACTTCGCGCGTAACGAGATCCCGGGGCTCAAGACCCACGAGGAGCCCGCCTACTGGCGCGACGTCGGCACCATCGACGCCTACTTCGAGGCCCACCGCGATGTGCTGGGCGCCAAGCCTCGCCTCGATCTCTTCAATCCCCAGTGGCCGGTCTACTCCAGCAACTACCAGGGGCCGGTCGCCCGGGTGATCAGCGGGGAGATCGACAACTGTCTGCTGGGCGCGGCCACGGAGATCCATAACGCGCGCCTGCGCAACTCCATCGTGCGCCGGGAGGCGGTCGTCGAGAATGGCGCCGAGATCGAGGACTGCATCATCATGGACTATGTGCGCATAAGCCGCGGCGCGCGCCTGCGCCGGACCATCGTCGATCGCCACAATCTGATCGAGAAGGACGCCCGTATCGGGTACGACCCGGAGGAGGACCGCAGGAGCTATACGGTGAGCCCGTCCGGGGTGGTCGTGGTCCCACGGGGACGCATACCCTACTATGCCCGCGACTCCCGGGGCTTCGGCATCGGCTACGCGGAGTGAGCCGTGGCCGCACCGCATCCTGCGTATCCAGCCTGGCCGCACGACAACGCCGGATCCGCCAGCTTGGGCTATGCATAGAGCACCTGATTCCCGGAGGCATTTTCGAAGCTCGGAGATTTCAGAGGTCTTGCTGCCGCGGTGTCGGAAGAAATCAGGACCCGTTGCCCGGGCGTTGTCTGGAAGGACAGTTATGCCGCCCTCGGGCAATATGACGTAGTGGACGTAGTCGAGGCCGATGACCCGAAAGAGGTGGAACGGGCGGCCATGGTTCTCCGGGGCCAGGGGCATTCCACCACGGAAACGCTGTTGACCACGTCCTGGCGGAAGTTTCTGGAGTCAAATGAGCAACGGAACTCCTTCAGGCTCGGGATGACACGCCGTTTCCGGCGGCACGGTTCTCGAACACGTAACCATTACTGCCACCCGGTACTGCACGCTACCCGGAGGCAGGTATTTTTGATGGCCAGTGGCTGCAGAATTATCCTTCAATCACCAAGGTATTCTAGTGCGGTTCCGAACGCGGCAAGGACTGCCGGAAATCCGGCCAGGCCGGTTGCCAGCAGGATTGCATGATAGATCTCGTCTTCATTCGCACCCGCCTTGCGGGCCTGTGAGATATGGGCGATCAGTCCACCCTTATGCTCCAGTGCGGTGGAGACGCTGATCTTCACCAATTCCACGGTCTTGACGTCCAGCGGCCCCTGCCGGTCGCAGCTTGTCTTCAGCTGTTCATAGGCAGACCATGTGTCAGGATATTTTTCCTTGAAGCTGTTAAGCAGGTCTGGCATGGCTTGCTCCTCCCGTCATGATTTGATGTCGCGGTAACGTAACCGATGCATGGGGTGTCTTATGTTTAGTACGAAGAGCATAGTCTATTGAGGGGAACTACAGTTTTGTGTTTGCAGGCAACCGCCTTGCCGGCGAGGACTATCATCGGAATACTCTGGCAGGTTCCCGTGCCGGGGGTCTCAGCGCAGAACACGCCTGTTGCAAGGGAATCTGCCTCCATCTCATGGGGTTCCGAGATGTCGTGTCAATCCACAGTGACCACTTGACTTGACTGCGCGTCACGCAAGAGATTGGTCACTATTGAGAAAATAAAGCAGCTTCAGTGACATGTCGGCGACGCGGGGAAAAGCGAACCAGCCGACCAGTGGTTGGGCGGATTGGAACGCAGGTATGCCGGTCAGAGGCACTTCACGGGTCAGATCGACGGATGACTGGTAGCGCGGACGAACGCGAGGAGGTGGTTCCGTCTTAAAAAAAGAGGTTTTATATTGACTATGCTCGAACGCTCCGCCCGGCTGACGCCCCGCCTGCCTTCCACTCGCTACCCGGCGTCGCTTTCACCAGACATTCCATGGTTTCAACCGCACCTGTTTCCGGATTCCCGCCACCGGGATCAACTATAGTTTTCACTAATGAGGCAGGTTCACGCATTTCCCGGGTGCGAGTGATGGCAATTGCACAAAGTGACAACTGCACAGCACGTACCGCTTCCGGACCGGATTCCGGAACGGCGCCGCTGCATCCGCGGGCCGCCTCCTGGCAGCTCGGTTCGGATGTCCTTACCCTGTTTCCGACCTTCGTCTGGAAGCTGCAGCTTGCTAAAGCGCTGCAGGAAAGCATCGCAAACGGCCTGATGGCGGTACTCGGGGAGCAGCGTGGCCGGAATGCTTCGCTGTCACCGGGGGAAAGCTGGCAATCGATCCAGACCTTGCATGAACAGGAGCGACTGGGAGAACTGGCGTCCTGTATCCACGCCGCCACCCGGCGGGTGCTGAATTTTCTGAAAACCAGTCATGCAGACTTCGAGATTACCGGATGCTGGGCGAATATCCTTGCGCCAGGTGCCGGCCATAACATCCATCATCACCCCAACAACTACCTGAGCGGCGTCTATTACGTCGCGACTTGCCGCGGTGCCGATACGATCAACTTCCACGATCCCCGCATCCAGACCGGTATCATCCGTCCCCCGGTGACCGAACTGACCTCCGGAAATACCGACCTGGTCGTGGTGCGGGTGCAGAACGGATCCCTGCTGCTGTTCCCTTCCTATCTGCCGCACTCGGTGACCGCCAACCGCAGCGACAAAGAGCGGATCAGCGTCAGCTTCAACATCATGTTCAGTCATTTCACGGAACGGCTGAGTCAGCCGCTCTGGGAACCGGCTGCGCAGGCCAGCGGGGGAAGGGCAGGTGAGTCGTGCACGCCGGCGACCTGATTCCAGCCACTGCAGCTGGGCGCGATGATACGGCCGATACCCTGCTGGCCGTCATACGGGATCTGATCGCCGAACTGCATCCGCAGGCGGCGCAGCCCCCCCGTATTGTCCTGGACACCGCGCTGGAAAGGGATCTGGGCATCGACAGTCTCGGTCGCCTGGAACTGCTGTCGCGCCTGGAAGACGCATTCCGCATCTCGCTACCGGAACAGGTCTTCCTTCATGCGGAGACGCCGCGTGATCTGCTGCGGGCAATCCGGCGTGCGACCCCCGCCACCGCGACGCCCGCCGCGAGACGGCCCGTGGAGGTTGGAGCCGCAGTACAGGGGCTGCCGTACGAGGCCGCGACGCTGGTTGACGTCCTCGAGTGGCATGTCGCTTCCCATCCGCAGCGCACACATATCCGGTTCCATGCCGACGGGGACACGGGCGATGCGCTGACTTACGGTGAATTGCACACGCAGGCCGGGGCAATCGCCGGCGGCCTGCAGCAGGAAGGTCTGCAGCCGGGTGATACCGTCGCACTCATGTTGCCGACAAGCAGGGACTATTTTTTCAGCTATTACGGGGTGCTGTTGGCGGGCGGGATCCCGGTGCCTGTCTATCCACCCCTGCGTATGAGCCAGCTGGAGGAACACCTGCTGCGCCAGCGGGCTATCCTGACGAATTGCCAGGCCAGCATGCTGATCACAATGCCCGAGGCGCAGCGCGTCGCGCAATTGCTCAAGGCCCGGGTCGGGACGCTGCGCCGCGTGGTCACGGCCGCGGAATTGCTGGCGCGCCGGGAATGTCCGGCGCCGGCTGCGCTGCAGTCCGGGGATATCGCCTTCCTGCAGTACACCTCCGGCAGTACGGGCAATCCCAAGGGTGTGATACTCACCCACGCCAACCTGCTCGCCAATATCCGCGCGGACGGTGCGGCGATCCAGGCCAGCCCCGCGGATGTATTCGTCAGCTGGTTGCCGCTGTACCACGACATGGGACTCATCGGCGCCTGGTTGGGGAGCCTGTACCACGCAGTACCGCTGGTGATCCTGTCGCCGCTGGCGTTTCTGAGCCGGCCGCTGCGCTGGCTGCAGGCCATCGAGCGGCACCAGGGCACCCTGTCGGCGGCACCCAACTTCGCCTATGAGCTGTGCCTGAAGAAAATCACGGACACGGAAATCGCCGGCCTCGACCTGAGTACCTGGCGCATCGCCTTCAACGGTGCTGAGGCCGTCGGGGTACAGACGGTGCGGCGCTTCTGCGAACGCTTCCAGGCCTGTGGCTTCCGTCCCGAGACCATGTACCCGGTCTATGGCCTGGCGGAATGCAGCCTGGGGCTGTGTTTCCCGCCACTGCGGCGCACGCCGCGCATGGATGCCATCCGGCGGGAACAGTTCCAGCGCACCGGCCGCGCACTGCCGGCGTTGACAACGGATGAGTCGCGCCTGCAGTTTGTCTCCTGCGGTCATCCCCTCCCTGGGCACCAGGTCCGGATTCTGGGACCGGGCGGTCGCGAGTTCCCCGAGCGCCGGGAGGGGCGATTGCAATTCTGCGGGCCGTCGGCCACCTGCGGCTACTACCGCAATCCGCAGGCCACGCGCGCGCTGTTTCACGATGAATGGCTCGACAGCGGCGATCTGGCCTATATCGCGGATGGCGAGGTGTTCATCACCGGTCGTGCCAAGGACGTCATCAT
>JBAVKA010000181.1:0-3179 GCA_049688075.1 Gammaproteobacteria bacterium | reverse complement strand
TCGATATCTCCATCCTGCGGCTCAACCGCGGTGTCTTCGAAGTCATGGCGACCGCCGGGGACAGTTCCCTGGGAGGCGATGACATCGACCGGCTCGTGGCGCACTGGATCATGCAGGAGGCGGGGATCGCCGATGATGCCGGTCATGTCCAGATGCGTCGTCTGATGCAGGTGGCACGTACTGCCAAGGAGGCGCTGACCGACCGGCCGGCGGTGGAGGTGAAACTGGAACGCATCGCCGGAATGCCGTGGCAGGGTGAACTGACCCGGGCTCGGTTCGAGATGCTCATCGAGCCGCTGCTTCAACAGACCCTGAGCCCCTGCCGCCGGGCGTTGCGGGATGCCGGCATCCGCGCCGCCGACGTCCAGGCTGTGGTGATGGTGGGCGGCTCGACCCGCATCCCGCTGGTGCGCCGCCGGGTTGGCGAGTTCTTCGGCCGTGAACCCCTGGTGGATATCGATCCCGACCGGGTGGTCGCCGTCGGCGCCGCCATTCAGGCCGATATCCTGGCCGGCAACAAACCCGATGACGAGATGCTGCTGCTCGATGTCATCCCGCTTTCGCTGGGACTGGAGACCATGGGCGGACTGACCGAGAAGATCATCCCCCGCAACAGCACCATACCGACCGCCCGCGCCCAGGAGTTCACCACCTTCAAGGACGGCCAGACCGCCATGTCGCTGCACGTGGTGCAGGGGGAACGCGAACTGGTCAGCGACTGCCGCTCGCTGGCGAGGTTCGAACTGCGCGACATCCCGCCCATGGTGGCCGGTGCTGCGCGCATCCGCGTGACCTTCCAGGTGGATGCCGACGGTCTGCTGAATGTTACCGCCGAGGAGAAAGTGACCGGCGCCAGGAGCAGCATCGTGGTCAAACCCTCCTACGGTCTTTCCGACACCGAGATCGAACGGATGCTGGGGGATTCCCTGTCACATGCACACGAGGACATGGAACTGCGGCGCCTGCGCGAGGAGCAGGTCGAGGCAGACCGCGTGCTCGAGGCCCTGCGTGCCGCGCTTGCCGAGGACGGCGACCGTATCCTGAGTGCAGAAGAACGCGAAGTCATCGAGGTCGCCGCGTGCGAGCTGGCAGCGGCGCGCGATGGCGCAGACTACCGCGCTATCAAGGCGGGCATCGGGGCGGTGGAACAGGCGAGCGGTGAGTACGTCGCGAGGCGCATGAACGAGAGTATCCGCAAGGCAATGGCAGGCCACCGCGTTGACGAGTTCAAGTCTTCATAGGGAAAATGGGGACAGACCACGTTTTTTCCGTTTCTGAAAAAAAACGTGGTCTGTCCCCATTTTCGATTTTTATTTATCCGGAATCACTGCGCCATGCCACAGATTATTTTCCTTCCGCACGTCGAGATCTGTCCCGAAGGGGCCGTGATCGAAGCCGAACCGGGCACCTCGATCTGCGATGCCGCCCTGAAGAACGGTATCGAAATCGAGCACGCCTGCGAGAAATCCTGCGCCTGCACCACCTGCCACGTCTATATCCGTGAAGGCGGCGACTCACTGGGTGAGTCCTCGGAGGAAGAGGACGACCTGCTGGACAAGGCCTGGGGGCTGGATCCGGATTCGCGCCTGAGTTGCCAGACTCTCGTAGGTAACCAGGATCTTGTCATCGAGATTCCCAAATACACCATCAACATGGTGAGCGAAAACCATTAATCGTGCCGTATCAGGGGAGACAAGCGTATGGGATTGAAGTGGACCGACTCACTGGATATTGCCATCGGGCTGGATGAGGCGCACCCGGAGGCGGACCCCCGGCATGTAAATTTCGTTGAGCTGCGCAACTGGGTCCTCGCGCTGGATGATTTCGACGATGATCCGCAACACAGCGGCGAAAAGCTGCTGGAAGCCATCCAGATGGCGTGGATCGAGGAACGCGACTGATCACAATCCCCGGGACCGTTCGTTTTTCCCCGGCACTGCCGGGTGGTGTGTCGGCGTTGCCGCCGACACTCTCGAAACGCCGTTTCGCTTATCCGTGCACGCGTTGATGTGCGGACTTATGACGCCGGCGCAGGGCATAGGCCAGCGTCAGACCGGAAAGCACGGCCGGAAATAACGGATCCGCCGGGTTGCCGGTTTGCATCGTGCAGCCCCCACCGCCGCCGCCACCACCACCGGTTCCGCTACCGCCGGATCCCGGCGTCGAAACCACGAAGCCGCCCTGGCTATTCGGTTCGAACACGACATTGGCGCCGTCGAGATCGATGGGCGGCGGGGAGGAGGCGACGAATAACTGATAGACCGTGGATTCGGTCCCGGTGTTGAAGGAGGACCTCGCGTTCAGGTTGGTGCTGCCAGGGTCCACGGTATTGTTGCCGGGGCTGACGCCGGCGAGGATGCTAGACAGCTGGCTGTTGGTCTGCACGATCCCGTTGTAGCCGAAGATAATGGTGCCGGCGGGCCTTGCGTACTTATTGCCCTGACCCAGCAATTGCAGCTGCGCGAGGGCGGAGCATGCCGCGTCCACGCAGTCATGGAAGCCGTTGGCGAAGGTGATGACGATGCGGTCGATGGCTGGGTCGGCGTCGTCGTTAAATTCGTTGTAGTAAATATCACCGCCGCCGCCCGGTCCGGGTTCGAGGTCGGTCCACAGGGGGGCGATGGTGGGAAACAGAAAAAGCCCCGTCAGTTGCTGGGGATCTCCGGAACAGTCCGTGTTGATGCACCCCGTGCCGTTATCGCCGCCCAGGCTGATGAAGCCGTTGCTGGAGATGGCGAGGATGCTGGCGCCGGTGTAGTCCATCCCGTGGAACGGGAAGGTCAGGCTGCCGAAGGTCCGGGTGATGGTGGCGTCATCCGTATCGTCCAGGCCGGCCCCCGCCCCGCGGATCGTGGCCCCCAGCGCGGATTCCCAGGTGGGCGGTGCGTTCGATGGCGGCGGGTCGGGCAGGGTGTCGTCGACGTTGAAGCCGCCGTTGCCGTTCGGGGTGAAGACGAGGTTGGTGTCGTCGAGATCGAAGTCCTGTGGGGGGCTGAACAGCTGGTAGATGGTGGGTTCCAACATGCTGTCGAACGGCACGGTGGCGATGAAATCGGTGTTGCCGGGATCAGCCACGACATTGCCCGGGCTGAGACCAACAAGAATATCCGCGGTCTGGCTGACGGTCTGGGCGATGCCGTTGTAACCGAAGATGATGGTGCCGTCTTCCAGCAGCTGCA
>JBAVKA010000180.1:0-3017 GCA_049688075.1 Gammaproteobacteria bacterium | reverse complement strand
CCACCGCTGAGAAACGCCCCCGCGTGAGCTGATCCAGCCCCAATCTGCCATCCACATCGATGTGGTCATCCTTGTTGCCCGTGTCGAAGCGTAACGCGACCGTAATAGCGCCGCTGGCCTGCGGTTTGATCCCGCCGCCTGAAATCCTGGCGGTGAGCGCGCGCTTGTCCGGGAGGCGAATCGCGGCATCGATCATCACCTCCTGCAGGGTGTAGCCGAGTCCGTGTTTCAGCGAGGCCAGCACACCGGGGAAGGGACCGCCGCGGTCCTCCTCCGCGGTTTCCGGCGGGCTGAACTGCTCGAGGTCAATGCTGACATCCTTGAGCGCCAGGGTCTTGATGTTGAGATTCATCAGCAGGAGTGACGACAGACAATACCGCAACGTCCCTTCTCCGACCGAGAAATGCCCGCCCTGATACCCAAGAGAAACGTTTTTCAGCTCAAGCGACCAGGGTGTGAAATGGATGTAACCGATATCCAGGGAATCGACCTGGGGGCCGACGTGACCGAGCAGCATTTTCTTCTGGAAAGCGGGGTGGAATACCACGGCGGACACCACACCCAGGATGAGAGCAAGACTTGCAGGCAGATAGAACCGGGGTTGTTTCAGGATAGCCAGGCGCATGCGAATCTCTTTTCCCCGTTACCGGGCGGGTACCTCAACCGCGAATCCTGTTACCAGCTCCAGTACAAACCTTCCTGTCAAAGTATACCTGAACATCTGTAGATGATTAACGGCTACATTCATCATACCCGTCCCAGGTCACAGCCAGATTCAATCTAGTCGAATTCGACTGGCGGCCCGTCCGGCCAGTCACCGAACGGATAGGGTCTTTCGTCGCTGTTGTAGGTAAGAAAAAGCATTATCTGGTAGACGTAGGTGCTGAGATTCTGCCCGAGAGTCAACAGTCGTTCATTGGTCCCGCCGGTAAACAGGACAGAGAGGAGCTGAAAAAGCACCACTGCGGCGATGACAATCTCTGCAATACCGTAGATAACCGCAAACAAAAGCATATACAGCGCACGCCACCAGGTGGTGCGATTGCGCAGGTTCTGCCTTATTTCATCCTCCATCGAACTTCTCCCTGAACAGGCGGGTTCATTGACCCGGGCACGTGTGAGCATTCAGGATACTCACCCCGGTCCAGCCCAAGTGTACCGTGATTCGAACGTAAAACGCCGCGACACGGCATACGGGCATCAATACCCGGATTCCCGAAGGATGATCACCTGAATCTTCCCCGGATTTTCCCATTCATCGTCCGTTTCAGCCACCCGCTTGTTCGGCCACGTTACGGTCAAACACGTAGGTACTGCCATCCCAGCGCAGTACCGGCTGGCAGAACCCGGGACCGCCGATCATGACGTCGGCATAGCCTTGATGGCGTGTTTCCTGCACCACATAGACCCCCGCGCCCAGGTTGTGTAGCTTCCAGTGACCGGCGCCATCCCTGGTTAAAAGGTAGACACCGGTGCCCGCAGAACCGAACATGCAGGCACTGCCCAGACTCACGAAAACCTCGGGGCGCTGGTCGCCGTTGAGGTCTTCCGTATTGACCTGAACGTCCCCGCCTGGTTGCAGTGGCGGGCATCCGTCGTCGGCAAACACCAGGGACTTGCCGTCCGGGCCCACCTTGAGGCCGAGCTGCCCGTAGATCGCCTGCCGGTCGGCATCTGACAGGGCGGCGGCGTTCTTTGCGTTGGTGAACAGCAGTTCATACCCCTTGGGTGCAGCCAGTGCAGCGCCGCCTGAAAGCAGCATGAGCGCAATACCGTGAACGGACCATTTGGTGAGAATGCGCATATGCCGCCTCCTGAAATATGTGACGGGAACAAAAGACCGGGTTCCGCTAGAGCCAGATGTTGCATAGCGAAGTTTAGTAAAGAAAAAGCGCTTTTCCATCAACCACCTCGTTACTTGAACAAACGTTCGCCCGGTTTTATACGCCAGCGTGGAGAACTCATGCGGTGATGCCCTGCGTTGCCGATTTAGTGATGCGCTGCAACGTATACCGTCGAGCGGCCGCCTAGGCTTTTACCAGGGCGTCTGATCAGGAACTTCATCCCCTCAGCCGCCCCGGGAGAAGAGGCATGCTTTTGGGACGATGTCACACTCGCGCAGGTGCGGTCACTACGTCGTTAGTGAAAGGGCCGATCAGGGCCGCGCTGGGACTGGCTTCGCTGTTCGCCCTGTGCAGCTTCCTGATCGCGGTATTTTCTCTGGTTGCGTATAGCCTGGCCCTTGACAACATCATCCGGCCGCTGCCCGACGGTCCAGCGGTACACCCGGTTACGTCGCTGAGTGTGATACTGCTGTCAGTATGTGTCGTGCTCACCATGCAACGCGTACGCCGTTTCGTCGATGCGGCCTGCACTGCGGTAGTGCTCGGCGCTCTGGTACAGTTGGTATCTCCCGGGCAGACCAGCTACTGGCTCCTGGAAGTCAATCCATTCCCCGTAGGACCGGAGGCCGCCGTGTCGACGAGCACGGCCCTCTGTCTGCTGATGCTGGCCACGTCACTGTTGTTGCGCCGGTACTGTGACGCGGCTGTTTCGCAACTGTTATCCGTGCTTGCGTACGGTGCGCCGGCCATGGCGCTGGTCGGGTTCCTGCTCGGTATACAGAATTCCCATGTGAGTATGCCGCTCACCACGATCCTGATGCTGATTCCGCTTTGTGTGGCCACGGCTCTGCGCACCGTCTATCGCGGCTTCCTGCGGGCGCTGCTCGGCCCAACCCGCGTCAGTGCGCTTGCGAGGCGTCACCTCGCGCTGGTCATGATGGCGCCGTACTTGCTGGGTCTCGGCCTTGTCGGAATCCGTCCGGATGCCGCCGATGCCTCTATCGTGATCCTGATCGTCGCCAGCAGCCAGACTGTGGGGCTGGTCGTAGCCTTCCTGGCGCTCTCCTTCTGCAACCTGGAGCGCCGAAGCAATGTCCTGCAACGGCGCACCGAAACGCGGGCCACGCGCGACGGGCTGACCGGGGCCATGAATCGTGCCAGCTTCACCAGCCA
>JBAVKA010000179.1:0-13312 GCA_049688075.1 Gammaproteobacteria bacterium | reverse complement strand
GCGCTCGGTTACCGCGGGAAACAGTTCGTACAGGGCGCGCTTGACGGCGGTATAGTACTGTCCGTCGCGCAGATTGTCCTCGCTGTACGGTGTTTGTATTCCCAGGCGCTGCGGATCGAGGTCGAAGTCGAGTTTCAGCGTGGTGCGGTAGAAACCCGTGTGACCTGAGGAAACGATGGTCCATACCAGAAAGACCAGGGCGCTGGCCGCGCTCATCAGCGCAGCTACTCCGTAGGAGCGGAACCGTTTCTCGGCCCGCAAGCGGCGCCGCACGTTTTCAGGGCTGACGGCCATTGCTAATCGTACTGCTCGCGATATCTTCTGACAATGTGCAACGCCAGAAAATTAAGCGCCAGGGTGATACAGAAAAGCGTCAGGCCAAGCGCGAAGGCAGCGAGCGTTTTCGGACTGTCAAATTCCTGGTCGCCGACCAGGATGGTGACGATCTGCGTCGTCACGGTGGTAACGCTCGCCAGCGGATTCGCCGTGAGGTTGGCCGCCAGTCCCGCGGCCATGACGACAATCATGGTCTCGCCGATGGCGCGGGAGACGGCGAGCAGCAGGGCGCCAGCGATGCCCGGCAGGGCCGCGGGCAACAGAACTTTCCGGATGGTCTCGGATTTGGTGGCGCCGAGTGCCAGCGAGCCATCACGCAGCGAGTAGGGCACCGCCGTGATAACGTCATCGGAAAGCGAGGAGATGAACGGGATGATCATGATGCCCATCACCAGTCCGGCGGCCAGGGCGCTCTCGGATGAGGCATGCAGGCCAAGACTCCCGCTGAACTCCACGATCAGGGGCGCCACGGTCAGCGCCGCGAAAAAACCGTAGACCACGGTCGGGATGCCGGCCAGGATTTCCAGCACCGGCTTGGCGACATGACGTACGGCGGGCCGTGCGTACTCGGCCAGGTAGATGGCCGAGAACAGGCCGATCGGGACGGCGACCAGCATGGCGATCAGCGCGATCAGCAGGGTACCGGTAAACAGCGGAACGGCGCCAAAGGCGCCGGAGCTGCCGACCTGGTCGGCGCGCAAAGCTATCTGCGGACTCCATTTCAGGCCGAAGAGAAAGTCCAGTAGCGGTACGTGCTGGAAAAAACGCAGCGTCTCCAGCGCCAGCGCCAGCACGATACTGACGGTGGTCAGAATCGCAATCGATGAACTGGTGAACAGGAACACCCGGACAAAAACCTCGACCTTCTCGCGTGCAGGTAACGCGTTGCTGATGCGTTTGTAGCCCGACAACAGACCGCCCAGACCTGCTGCGATCAGCAGCACGACCATTACAATGTCGGCCTTTCGGCTCAGCTGCTGGTAGAGCTCGACCGCCCGCCGCACCGCTTCATCGGCCGATTCCATTGGCAGGACGCCACTGGCGAGATTCTTGATTTCGACGAAGCGGAAGGCCTCATTCGCGGTCGCCTGACCCGTACTTTCGGCAAGCGCATGCAGGACGACAGGACGAATTATCCACGGTTCCACCGCCAGCCAGGCGAGCGCGACGGCGAGCATCGGCAGCGCACACCACAGGGCGTTGTAGAACCCGTGATAGACCGCCCTTGAACGCGGCCGCGGTCCACCAGCCTGCTGCGGAACGCGGATTCTGCGCCAGCCGAGCACCCACGAGGTCAGCACCAGTATGACAAAGAAAATCGCGAGTTGGGAAAACATCCTGTCCTGCAAGTCAATGGGCCCCGCCGGTAGCTGACTGGCGGGGCCGCAATCAATTTCGATGAGGCGCGATGACTACTTCGTCATCGGCTTGAGGTTCATGGCATTGTTCCGGACCTCTTTGCGCTTGGCATCAGCCAGGGGAACCAGGCCGGCATCGATCAGGTAGCCATCATCGCCGATCGCATCCTCGCTGACAAACTCCTCCACATACTCCTTGAGACCCGGGATGACGCCGACGTGCGCCTTCTTGACGTAAAAGAACAGGGGCCGTGAAATCGGATAGCTGTAGTCCTGTATATTATCGATGGTGATCTTCACGCCCTCGATGTCGGCTGCCTGAATCTTGTCCATGTTGCTCTCCAGGTAGCTGAATCCGAAGATGCCGAAGGCCTTGGGGTCGGCCTCGAGCTTCTGCACGATCAGGGTGTCGTTTTCACCGGCCTCGACCGCGGCACCGTCTTCGCGTATGACCTCGCAGTCCTTCTTGTTTTTTTCCTCAACGCTGGCCGGACAGCCCTTTTCCATTACCAGCGCGTTCCAGGCGTCACGCGTCCCGGAGGTCGGCGGCGGTATCAGCACGCTAATCGTCGCATCCGGCAGCGACGGGTCGATCTCGTTCCACTTTTTCGGTTTCGGTCCGTGTTCGGCAAGCGCCATCCAGAGCTGCTTGCGGGTGAGATTCAGCTTGGGGCCCTTGATGCTGTTGGCAAACGCAATGCCATCATTGCCGATGATCACTTCGACGATGTCCTTGACCCCGTTCTTCTGGCAATCCTCCCATTCCGATGACTTGATGGCGCGCGAGGCATTGGTAACGTCCGGGTTGCTCTCGCCCACACCCTGGCAGAACAGCTTCATACCACCGCCGGTACCGGTGCTCTCGATGACGGGGGTCTTGAAATTACCCTCGTTGCCGAAGCGCTCGGCGACAATCGTGGCAAAGGGATAGACCGTCGATGAACCGACGATCTGGATCTGGTCTCTCGCCAGGACGGCGGTGGTTGACAAGGCGCTCAGCAGGGCAGCGAACGAGGAAAGCAACACGATGCGGCTACGGCTTTTTGACGACATACATCCTCCAGCGGCAGAAGTGAATTACGAAACTGCGGAGAAGAATGCAGGAGAAGTGTTAGCGTTGTGTTAGGCGAGCTTCAGCATTTCACAAGGTTGCCGCCGGCTCGGGGCATCTGGCCCGTGGCTGGTCCGTGGCCCGTGTTGCTGACAAGCATAAATTTTAACTGATTGATTATTAGATAATTATTGCTCACATCAATTACCAGGCAGCAGGATAATGAAGGTGCTCCCCTGACCGATGCAGGTTTCCACACCCACGTCCCCCTGATGCACGCCTGCGATGTGCTTTACGATGGCCAGTCCCAGGCCGGTCCCGCCGAGCCTGCGACTGCGTGCCTTGTCGGCGCGATAGAAACGCTCGAACAGGCGCGATACGTGATGTTCCGGAATCCCCGGCCCCTGGTCAGTCACGGTGATGCGCACCCGGCGGCCGTCCCGCGAGCCGGACACCGTGACCGTGGTGTGCTCGGGGCTGTACTTGACGGCGTTCTCGATGAGATTGATCACCGCCTGGGTGAGCAGCGAGCGGTCGGCCATAACCTCGACCTCGCCGGAGCAGTCGATGATGATCGCGATGTCCTTTTCTTCCGCCCGGCTGCGACAGGCCTCCCGGCAGGATTCCAGGATATCGCTCAGGATGTAGCGATCGACGGCCAGCAGTTCGTCCAGGGGCGCGCTTTCCAGCCGCGACAGGGTCAGCAGGTCATCGATGATGTCGGCCAGGCGGCCGGATTGCCTGGCGATGATCCGCAGGAAACGATCGAGGTCTTCGGGATTGTCCCGGGCGCCTTCCAGCAGGGTCTCCGCGAAGCCCTGAATGGAGGTCACCGGTGTCTTCAATTCATGCGAGACGTTGGCGACGAACTCGCGGCGCAGATTCTCCAGGCTGTCGAGCTGGGTCGCCATCTGGTTCAGCGCGGCGGCAAGCTCGGCGATTTCCCTTACCTGGTAATCGGGCAGTTTGGCGGCAAACCGCCCGTGCGCAAAACGTTCGGCGCCAAGACGGATCTCCTCCAGCGGCGGGTTGATTTTGCGGTAAACGTAGGCGCCAACACCAAAGATAATCACGAGCAGCACCAGCAACAGCAGCAGCAGCTTGTTGAAGAGTTCGCTGAGAAGCTGGTTGATGGAGGACAGCGACAGGGCGGTGCGCACCACCCACCTCGTCTGGCCGATATCCAGTGGCACCGCGACATAAAGCAGGACGGCCTGCAGGGTTTTGCTGTAGCGGATCATCGAGCCGGTGTGACCGTTCATGGCCTGAATGATTTCCGGGCGGCCGCGATGATTCTCCATGATGCGGGAGTCAGCATCCGAGTCGCACAGTACGACGCCCTGATCGTTGATCAGGGTGACACGGGTTGTCGGATCGTTGCGGTGCAGAGCGAGGCAGCGGTCGATGTATCCCCCGGGTTTGATGTCCTCCTTCTCGATGACCTGGGCAATCCCCCGAGCCCGGGCCTCGAGGGTGATTTCGAGCTGAGCGATGAAAAAATCCCGAAAACGGTCCGCCACATCCCAGGTAATGGTCAGCAGCGCCACGACGGTGATCGCGACCGACAGGCCGTAATACAACCACAGGGAGTGCTTGCGTGGCGTTCTTGCCGTCTTCACTCGAGGAAGCGATAACCGACGCCGCGCACGGTTTCGATATAGCCGGAGTATTCACCCAGTTTCTTGCGCAGCCCGGCGATCTGGACATCGATGGCGCGCTCGGTGACGACATAGCCTTCGCCGCGGATGGCATCCATGATCTGGTAGCGGGTGAACACCCAGCCCCGGTGGGAAGCCAGGTAGTAGAGGATGCGAAACTCGCTCGCCGTCAGGTCCAGGGGCTGGCCAGCCAGCATCGCCTTGAACTTTTTCGGGTCAATATCGAGATCGTGCGCCTTCAGGATAGTGGTTTCATCCGGCAGGGTCTGGCCGATGCGGCGCAGCACCGCGCGCACCCGCGATAGCAGGATGTTCGGGCTGAACGGCTTGGCCAGATAATCATCCGCGCCCAGCTCCAGTCCGGTGATGATATCGGTCTCCTCACCTTTGGCGGAGATAATGATGATGGGGACATCGTGTGTCGCCTTGCCGGCCTTGAGCTGTCGGCAGACCGACAGTCCATCCACGCCGGGCAGCATGAGGTCGAGAAGTATCAGATCGGGTTTGCGTCTCATTGCGGTGGCGAGACCGGTTTCCCCCGATTCCACCGCCTCGGCCTCATAACCGTTCTTCTCAAGGTTGTAGACGAGCAGTTCACGGATGTCTTCGTCATCCTCGATGATGAGTATCATTTGCCTGGTCATGGAGGAATGGTGCCACACTTATTCACCCGGGAGAAACCCGGGCGTCAAGGATAACCGGGATTGTCACACGGCATTGCCGGCTGACAACGCCGTATGACACCTGTCAGCGCACGGTAGATGGAGCTTCCCGCCGGGCATCCGGAAGTTCGCCCGCGAGACGCCGGGATTGCCGATGCGACGGTCTTGATGTACGGGAAAACGCCTTGCCGGGGAGGGGTTCCTTCAGGGTAAATGAGGGTATTCGCCGGGACTATTTCGTATCCCCGGAAGGTTCCCGGACAGGTTCCGGCTCATAGCGGCGAATATTGTATTCATCCTCCGAAATTTCCTTGATATCGGAGTCCTGAACAGTTACTTCCGTTCCGCTCTGCGCATCGGTGAACCGCACCGCACCGCCATCAAGGGTCTTGATATCATCGGCATAGTAAACATCTCCCGTAACGGGATCCTGAATCTGGTAGTAGGTCGTGCAGCCGCCGGCCAGCAAAGCGGCTGACAGCAGCAGCGAGTAGCCGGCTTTCAACGGGTATCGTGTCATGATTTTTTTCTCCTGTGCATCGGCACGCAGGAAGTATAACCCGTCGACTTTTTCAAAACACTGCCGAACCAGACCCGCACAAACACGGCTCTCTGCCGCACACTCTCCTTGCCCGGTCGCTCCCAACCCTGCCGCTCACCGAGACTCTGCGCGACAAGCTGTCAGATAACAATAATCAATCGCTGCTCCAGCTTGATTGTTCAGCGGCATAAGAGCCACTCTCTTTTTCATGGCAGGGATTTCCCACCGGCTGTTGCTCTCCCTTCTTGCCCTCGCGCTGACGATGACGCCGTTGCGTGGTGCACCCGGCCATCCCATTGTCCACGTCACTCTCCGAACACCATTGCCCGCAGATGTCACATGGCATGCACTCGCCGGGCAGCGGCGACAGCGGTCATGACTGCAGTCGTGGCTGCAACGGAACCTGCTGCACTGGGGCTTGCGCCTGCGTGCATGCCGCAATGGCCATCCCCGTTTCCCTCCGGACACTGCCGTTGCTGGCCACCGCGACGCGGCATATCCGGTTGTTCCCGGGCTTTACCCGGCGCTCCCTGCCTCTTCCGTTTCGACCTCCCGTCTCCGCTACCAGCTGATTCCGCAGCTCCCCGCTGCTGCCGGTGTTGGCGGCAGGCCTTCACGTCTGCCAACGGGTATTCAACAGTGTTGATATGGAGATCGCCATGTGGCAGACACAAACGATTCTCCGGTTGTCGCGCCGGCTTTACCCGCGCACACAGCGTATAGTCGGACTAAACTGAGGTTCAGCTCCGGTGCTGCCGGCAGCACCTGGAATCCGTTGTAAACGCCGAAACCCTGCCTAATGAGCTGCTGTTCGATACCCTGCACTGACACCAGCCGTTTCTTCTCGCGGTTGACGCGCCTGTACCACTGGCGGTTTTGCCTGTTCGGCTTCGAGAAATCCCAGCGGCAGCTGATCGATGGCATCCGTCACACCGGTCTTGAAGGTAAGACCCTGCTCGAAATCGGCTGCGGCGCCGGCCATCTTCAGCGCGCACTGTTACAGGCTGGCGCACACCATGGCGTCGGCGTCGATCTGTCCGCGCGACTGATCGAGGAGGCGCGCCGTGAGGCGCAACGCACCGGGCTCGCCGCGCGCACCGACTACCGGCAGGGGGATTTCGTCGAACTGGCCGACGAGATTGCGCCGGCGGATATTGTCGTCCTGGACAAGGTGCTCTGCTGCTACCCCGATGCCGAGCGACTGCTGGCGGCGGCCCTGGACAGGACGCGGCGGGTGCTGGCGCTCACCTATCCGCGTGACCGCACCGCAACGCGCGCCGGGGTGGCGCTGATGACCGCCCTGCTGCGGCTCATCGGCTGCCGCTTCAGGCCCTACGTGCACGAGCCGGCCAGCATCGAACACTGGATCAGGCGCGCGGGCTTTCACCCTCACTCGCGCTCGCACACCTTCGCCTGGGTGACGGAAATCCACCTGCGCGACTGACCCGGGAGCCCGCCGCGCCTGCCAGGGCGGGGCCTGACAGCGCAGGCGGTTGGGAAAATTAAGCTCCAGTTAAGCTCCGCGGACTATCCTGATTCCAGACTCGCTGAACCAGGAACGCATGAATACGGGCGGACCCGGCGGCATGGGAGCAGGCCAGGACCAGAGCAGCGACCGAAGCGAAGATAGCCGCGCAGGCAAACGATTACATCATCCCCCCTTGCCGGGCGGCGCAAGCCTCCCGGCTTTTTTATGTGCACCGGCCGAAGTGAATTTTCACCTGTAATCCGCCCAGCGACTTCGAGGCGGAGAAGGCCATCTCGCCGCCGATTTCAACCACCAGGTTCCTCACGATTGACAGGCCGATACCGTGACCCGGAAGATTCTCATCCTGGCGCACGCCGCGCCGCGCCAGCGATTGCAGCACTGCCGAATCAACCCCCGGTCCGTCATCCTCGACGATGAGCGTGAGCGGCTCCGGCCCGCTGAGCGTGAGACTCACGGTGGATGCGGCCCACTTCCAGGCGTTGTCCAGCAGATTGCCGAGCAACTCCATGCCGTCCTGCTGCTCGAGCGGCAGCTGCGTGATGCCATTGAACTGCGTGTGCAGGGTGATGCTTCGCTCCCGGTGCAGGCGGTTCAGGGTGTCGGCCAGCACCGGCAAATCCTGCTGCAGATCGAAGCGGCCGGCACCGAGGCCGTCGCCGGCCAGGCGCGCGCGGCGCAGCGACTGGTTTACCTGCTCATCAATCTGCCGGCTGTAATGTTCCAGATGTTCATAGGTGTCGGGATCGGTCACCGCAAGCTTTTCCCGGGCCAGTTGCTGCAGCAGCGTCAGCGGTGTCTTGATCGTATGCGCCAGGTTGCCGAGCGCCTCCCGGGAACGATGCAGGCGCTGGCGCTGGCGATCGAGCAGCCTGTTGATAGCATGCACCAGCGGGCGCACTTCCTTCGGAACCTGCTCAGGCAGGGAACTGATCTCGCCGTGTTCCAGGCGTTCGATATCGGCGGCGGCGGCCGAAACCGGTCGCAACGACCGGATCACGATGTACTGCTGAATAAGCAGCAGGATCAGTACCATGGCCAGCGACCAGATGGCCAGATGCCAACGAAACTGCGCGATGCCTGCATTCAGTGCCAGCAGGTCCTCGGCGACGGCAAGGCGCACTACCCTGCCCTGTTTTTGATAGCCACGCGTCCAGAGCAGCAGCGGCTGCTGCTGCGGTCCGGTGACATAACCAATCCGTGTTTCACCCACCGCCACGTCGGGTACCGGCAGCATCACATCCCACAGTGAACGTGAACGCGTGGCCTGACCACCGGTCTCCACCTGGAAATAATGTCCCGAATACGGCTGCTGGTAGATGCCCGGGATACGCCGTTCCTGCAGCTGCACCCGGCTATCGGCTTCGATGCGCATGCCGCCAAGGAGGGCTTCCCCGTCATGTGCCAGACGGGAGGCCATCTGCTGTTCCAGCAGAACCTCCACCGAATGCCCGACCAAGAGCCACAGCAGTCCGATCATCACGAGCAGGCTAGCGACCAGCCCGACACCCAGTCGGGAACGCAACGAGGTCATGATCGCTTGCCGAACACGTAGCCCTGCCCGCGTTTGGTGGTGATGACCTCAGTGCCCAGCTTCTGCCGCAGGCGGTTGACGTAGACTTCGATGACGTTGCTGTCCTTGTCGGCATCCTGTTCGTAGACATGCTCGGTGAGACGCGACTTCGAAAGGATAACACCCGGGTGCAGCATGAAATAACGCAGCAGGCGGAACTCGATCCCGGTCAGTTCCCGACGCTCGCCCTGGCGGCTGACCGACTGGGTGGCCTCGTCCAGCAGCCAGTCGTTGATGCTCAGGGCTTCACCAACAGTCTGCGTATTGCGTCGGATCAGGGCAAGCAACCGCGCCAGCAGTTCCTCTTCCCGAAAGGGTTTGGTGAGGTAATCGTCCGCGCCCTGCTGCAGGCCCTGAACCTTCTCCTGCCAGGTATCGCGCGCCGTGAGAATCAGCACCGGTGTCTTCAACCCGGCCTTGCGCCAGTTGGCCAGCACTTCCAGACCCGGGCGTTTGGGTAGACCGAGATCGAGCACGATCACGTCATAGGCGGTTTCGCGTCCGTTGAATTCCGTCTCCACGCCATCGGCGCAGCTGTCGACCGCGAACCCCTGTCTTCCGAGGTAACTTCCCAGGCGTGCACTGAGTTCAGGGTCATCCTCGGCCAGCAGCAGTCGCAAATCAATCCCCCTGCTTTTCCCTCAGCACCTCGCCGGTGCTGGCATCAAACTTCATTTCCCGCACCCGACCCTGATCATCCACCAGTTCCACCTCGTAGATGTAGCGCCCGTCTTTCTGTTCCAGCTCGCTCTCCAGCACGCGACCGGCATGCTGCGCGTGTGCGTCCTGCAGGATCCTGTCGAGTGACAGGATATCACCGCGCTGCTTGATGGCGCGAACCGCGTCGTGTTCAGGCATTCCCGGCCGTTCCCCGACCTCTTCAGTCTCGTCGTCTTCCTCGTATCCCTGCTGCTGGCTTTCCATACCCTGGTAGCCGACCCACAACAACCAGGCGGTTCCCAGGACGGCGATGACACTGAAAATGGCTGCTTTGATGTTCATGGTGGATTCCTCACTCTTCATCCCGGGCGCGCTTGCGGCCGGTCAGCATGGCCTTTACCAGGTTCTCCCGATGGATCAGACTTTCCGCGATGACGCCGGTGATATGGACCACCACCAGCAGCACCATGAAGTTTGCGAAAAATTCATGCACTTCCTCGAATGCATCCTCCAGGAATTCGCTCGATCCCCCCAGCATGGCGAGCGGGCCGGCCCCCTTCTCAATACCGTAGACGGCAACACCGGATACGGATACCAGCAACAGGCTGACCAGCATGAGCAGTATTATGGCGCCACCCGCCGGATTGTGCCCGAGATAGCGCCGGGCGCGCAGGACCAGCGTGTCCTTCACAAACGCAATGACCCGTGACGGACGATACACAAAATCGCTGAAACGGGCATGCGGGGTACCCACGATGCCCCACAGCACGCGCAGCAGCACCAGACCGAACACGGTGTAACCCGCATACACATGCAGGCTCAACAAATCCTCGCCGGTGACATAGGCCAGCGTAAACAGCAGCACCAGCAGCCAGTGAAAAATTCGCACGAAAGGGTCCCAGACCCTGACTTCACCCTGTTCCATAGCCTTGCTCCTCAACCGATGTTCAGGGGACAGCATAGGATGCAGGGATTAATCCTGGCTTAAAAAAACCAGCCCGATTACCTCTGAAACTCAGCCACGGTGATAAGGGCGGCATCCGCCTGGCAGTTGAGTTTCAGGGGTTATCGGGAAAACCCATGGCGGCGGACCTCCCCTATTCAGGGCGGCGGAGAGTGGACAGGTGATTCACCGTGCTGGATGAAACGGGTTCAGACGCTGAGGCGGACGGATTCCGGCAGGGTGATATCCATTGATACCGGCAGGTGATCGGAGAGCGAATAGTTCAGCACCCTGATGCGGTCGACCTGCAGGGTCGGCGTCACCAGGATATGATCGATGTTGCGCTGCGGACGCCAGCTCGGGAAGGTATGCAGGCCATGAAAGGGTTCCTGCATCATGGTACGGTTGATCAGAAAATTCATTTCCGCGCTCTGCGAGCGGCAGTTCAGGTCCCCCATCAAAATCACGTGGCGGTATTCATTGACGAGTTCACTGATGTAGCCGAGCTGGCGCAGGCGCGCGCGCCGCCCCAGCGCCAGGTGCAGGATCAGCACCACGAGGGAATCCTGCCGGGTTCCGTAGCGGATCAGCAGCGCGCCGCGTCCGGGTATTCGCCCCGGCAGGCGGTGTTCACTGATCTCGGAGGGGTTGAAGCGGCTCAGCAGCCCGGTGCTGTGCCGGGCGAAGTGCCCCAGGTGTCGGTTGGTCTGGTCATACCAGAATGGAAACTGAGCCTTCTCGCCCAGGTACTGGGTCAGATTGACGTAGCCGCTGCGCAGACTGCCTGCATCCACCTCCTGTAGTCCGACGATGTCATAATCCCTGATCTGGCTGGCAACCCGGTCCAGGTTGCTGAAACGCTGGGCGTGCGGCAGAACATGCCTCCAGCTGTGCGTGACGTAGTGGCTGTAGCGCGTCGTGCGTATGCCGGTCTGGATGTTGTAGCTGAGCAGGCGAACGCGCTGGCCGGCGTTGTCGATAACATCCTCACCCGGCTTGTGCTGCAGTACCCCTGTAGCTATATCGGACATACCAGCTTGCCCATTTGCTCCGTGAATTTGATGTTCTCCCGGTAATCGACGGGGCAGTCGATGATGCTTACCGTGTCGCTGGCGAGCGCCTCTCTCAGTATGTCCTGCAGGTCCTGCGTGCGTTCAACCCGGTAACCCCTGCAGCCGAATGACTCGGCATATTTCACGAAGTCGGGGTTAGTGAAATGCACATGCGAGGGGCGGCCGAAATAATTGAGTTGTTTCCACTCGATAAGCCCGTAGCTGCTGTCGTTCCATATCAGTATAACGATCGGCAGCTTGCAGCGCATCGCCGTCTCGATTTCCTGGGAGTTCATCATAAAGCCGGCATCCCCGGTGACGGCGACGATACGGCGTTCCGGCTGCACCAGCCGGGCGGCGATCGCGCCGGGCACGGCGATCCCCATGCTGGCGAACCCGTTTGAAATCAGGCAGGTATTGGGATATTCACAGCGGAACATGCGCGCCATCCACATCTTGTGCGCGCCCACGTCGCAGATGACGATGTCCTCGATATCCAGCACCGTGCGCAGATCCCAGATGATCTTCTGCGGCTTGACCGGATATTCCGTGTCATCACGATGCTGCTTCATCTCCTCGATCAGGGCATCGCGCAGGGGGCGCATGTGGTGTCCCTGGTGCGGTCTCACGAGATCGGCGATGCGCACGAGGGTGTGCTTCAGATCCCCGGTGACGGCCACCTTCACCGGGTAGAAGGCATCGACCTCGGCCGGCGAGCGGTCGATGTGGATAATGGTGCGGTCGCGCGTCGGGTGCCACAGGTAGGGGTGGTATTCAACCAGGTCGTAACCCACGCAGATGATCACATCAGCACGGTTGAAACCGCAGCTGACATAATCATTGGCCTGCAGGCCGGCGCTGCCGAGTGCGGAGGGATGCCTGAAGGGAATCACGCCCTTGGCCATGAAGGTGTTCGCCAGCGGAATATTCAGCTTGCCGGCAAAATCCGCCAGTTGCCGCCATGCCCGGGCGCGCACCACGCCGTTGCCTGCCAGGATGATCGGATTGCGCGCCTCGCTGATCAGACGAGCGGCCTGTTCGACATTTTCCGCCGGAGGTTCGGGGTCAAGCGGCCGGATCACCGGCAGCATATCCTGCTCGACCTCCATCTCCGCGATATTTTCCGGAAATTCGATGAACGTGGCGCCGGTCTTCTCCGATTGCGCCAGCTTGAACGCCTTGCGCACCACCTCCGGGATGATTTCGGGTTCCAGAAGACTGGCCGAGTATTTGGTGACCGAGTGGAACAGCTTCTCCAGATCCAGGACCTGGTGGGATTCCTTGTGCAGGCGCGTGGTCCCGGCCTGACCGGCAATCGCCACCAGCGGCGCATGATCGAGATTGGCGTCGGCCACGCCGGTCATCAAATTGGTGGCGCCCGGCCCGAGCGTGGACAGACAAACGCCGGCACGACCGGTCAGGCGGCCGTAGACATCCGCCATGAACGCCGCGCCCTGTTCATGGCGGGTGGTGACGAAGCGTATGGAGGAATCCAGCAAGGCATCCATGACATCCAGGTTTTCCTCGCCGGGAATCCCGAAGACATATTCAACGCCCTCGTTCTCCAGACAGCGGACAAACAGCTCAGCGGCCTTCATGACGAAGCGGATCCTGGCGGGTTACTTTCAGCGGCAAGGCACAGCGTGTCGTAGATCCTGATCAGGGTGACTTCGCGGCGCCTGAAGACGTGTTGCCGGCCTCACGTTCCTGTTCCACGAGATAATCGACCACCTTGAGCGTTCTTTCGTTGAGCTCATTAACGCTGAGGTCTTTTTCATTGACGCCTGCCAGGGTGGCGCTGGTGCTGAACTTGCCGTTCACGATGAACGTGGGGACACCGGTGATGGCATAGCGACGGGTCATCAGCTTCGCATTGTTGACCTTCACGGCGACTGCAAAGGAATCGAAGGTCTTTTTGAAGTCTTCAGCGGACACGCCCTGGCTGGCGAAAAAGGCCTGCATCGCCGCCTCATCCCCGAATTTCTGGTTATT
>JBAVKA010000178.1:0-26489 GCA_049688075.1 Gammaproteobacteria bacterium | reverse complement strand
TCAGCGGGTGTTGTCGCTGTCCGTGGCCTCGGTTGTCAGTCTGATGACCGTCATGGTGTACATCATCCTGGTACCGGTACTGGCCTTTTTCTTTCTCAAGGACAAGGAAACCATCCTCGGCTGGTTCGGCCAGCGACTGCCACGGGAGCGCGGACTGGCGAACCAGGTCTGGCATGACGTCAATTTGCAGGCGTCGAACTACGTGCGCGGCAAGGTCTGGGAAATCTTTATCGTGGGGGTTGTAAGCTATGCGACATTTACCATGATGGGACTGCAATACACCCTGCTGTTGGCCACCATGGTGGGATTGTCGGTGATCATCCCGTATGTCGGCGCGGCGGTGGTCACCGTGCCTGTGGGTCTGGTCGCCTACTTCCAGTGGGGCTGGAGCGCAGAGTTCGGCTGGATATTGTTTGCCTATGGCGTGATCCAGGCGCTGGATGGTTATCTGCTGGTGCCGTTATTGTTCTCCGAGGTGGTTGACCTGCATCCCGTGGCTATCATCATCGCCATCCTCGTTTTTGGCGGACTGTGGGGGTTCTGGGGCGTCTTTTTCGCGATACCGCTCGCAACCCTGGTGCAGGCGGTGTTAAAGGCCTGGCCGGTAAAACACCGGGAAGAAGAAGTGCCCGGGGCAGGGATCGAAGCGAATCAGTCCGCCACCTGAGCAGCAGGGGATCGGCCGCTTGTAACAGGCAAAATCAGCTCACCACAAAGACACAAAGACATTCCCGATTAACCCTGAAACCCGGACGCCGCCCGCACCCGCCAATCAGGCTGCATGCGTTTGGTAACCGGGTTTCAGGGTGAATCAGGACGGCATTTGAAACAAAAACAAGTAAAACACGTTGCGTTCTTCGCGTCTTTGCGGTGAGCGTGGCTGGCTGACGAGCCAGGTTGCCGAAGATGACAGGCAACGGATCGATGTGAACCGCACGCGCTGATTACAGTTCGCTTATCGCCTCCAGCACCTCGTCGACATGACCCTTGACCCTGACCTTGCGCCATTCCCTGCGCAGGACGCCGCGGTCGTCTATCAGAAAGGTGCTGCGTTCAATACCCATGACCTTGCGCCCGTACATGTTCTTCTCCCGGATGACATCGAAGAGCCGGCAGACTGTTTCGTCAGCGTCGGAGAGCAGTTCAAACGGTAATTCCTGTCTGGCCTTGAAGTTCTCGTGTGATTTCATACTGTCACGCGAAATCCCCAGTACGGCGGTATTGCGACGGTGGAACGTGGCCATGCGGTCGCGGAAGTCCTGTCCTTCTGTCGTGCAGCCCGGCGTGCTGTCCCTGGGGTAGAAGTAGACAACGACATTTTTGCCCTTGTATTCCGACAGGGTAACGGTCTGGTCTCCGGTGGCGGGCAGGCTGAAATCAGGGACTTTCCTGCCGATCGATACCTTGCCCATGGCGCGGGAAACTCCTTCCTCAACCCTTGATCGGTTCTATGACGGCATCGAGGTTCATCTGGTCACAGAAGTCCATGAACTCATCCCGCAGCATGGCGATCTGCAGGCTGGCCGGAATGTCGACTGTCAGGTGTACCGAGAACATCGGGGTGCCGGTATGGGCGGCGGCATAGCTGGAGGTGATCATTTCCTGAATGTTGATTTGCCGTTTGGCGAAAAAGCTGGCCAGGTTGTGGACGATGCCCGGCTGGTCCAGTGCGACCACGTCCACCCCGTAGGGCAGGAGGTCCTTGCCGCCATGCTTCGGCACCGTGCGGCGGGCGATGATGGTCAGCGCCAGTCGTTCTTCGAGGAGGGTAATCTGGTTCTCCAGCTTGGCGATATTGTTCCAGTTGCCGTCAACCAGCAGGAGAATAGCGAAATCGCCCCCCAGCACAGCCATGCGGCTGTCGACGATATTGCAGCCACATGTCAGGACGCAGCGTGAAAGCTCGTCGATGATGCCGAACTTGTCCTCCCCCAGGGCGGAGAGTACCAGCTGACTGGTTTTTGCCGGAGAATGTTTGCTCATGTGCCTGGCGTGGCCTCGCGACGCGGATGGGTGTACTGTTCCGAGAGTTTACCATCTTTGCCGGCCTGATTGCCTACTGCCGGTCGGTAACGCCCGGCATCCGCGCGGTTTCCTTGTCAGTGAAGCATGGCAACAGTACCATGTCCGTCACGAATCGCTCCCGGAGTACGAAGTCATGTTTCATGGCAGTATGGTGGCGCTGGTAACCCCGATGTTCGGGGATGGCGCTATCGATGAAGACAGCCTGCAGCGGCTGGTCGATTTCCATGTAGAGAACCACACGGATGCCATTGTGTCGGTTGGCACCACCGGGGAGTCCGCTACCCTGGATGAAGCGGAACACTGTCACGTGGTGCGCCGTACCGTCGAGATGGCGGCAGGCCGGATACCCGTGATAGCCGGAACCGGCGCCAATTCCACGCGCGAGGCCATTATCCTGACCCACTGTGCCATGGAAGCCGGCGTCGATGCCTGTCTGCTGGTTACACCGTACTACAACAAGCCGACGCAGGAAGGACTCTACCTGCATTTCCGGGCGGTGGCGGAAGCCGTCCCGGTACCCCAGATTCTGTACAATGTGCCTTCCCGCACGGCCTGTGATTTGTTGCCGGCGACGGTTGAACACCTGTCCATGATATCCAACATTGTCGGCATCAAGGAAGCGACCGGAAACTTGGACCGGGCGCGCGAGATCATCGATCGGTGCGGCGACCGGCTGGACGTCTATAGCGGCGATGATGCGACGGCCATGGAACTGATGCTGCTGGGCGGAAAGGGCAATGTCTCGGTGACCGCCAATGTGGCCCCGGCCGGTATGCATGAGCTGTGTACCGCCTCGCTGGCAGGGGAACGCTCACGGGCGGAGTCGATCAACAAGCAGCTGCAGATTCTGCACCGCGTGCTCTTCGTGCAATCGAACCCCATACCGGTCAAGTGGGCGCTCCACGAGATGGGATTGATCCCACCGGGAATTCGCCTGCCGATGACGCCACTGGCAGACGAGTTTCACGATACCGTCCGGCAGGCATTAAGGCAGGCCGGCGTCCTAACCTGACAGGTAATCCGATGAAGCAAACCAGTCTGATGATCAAGGTTGTCGTTGCCGCCCTGGCAGGTCTGCTGCTGGTGACGGCCTGCAGCACCATAACGCCCGGCAAGAAGGTCGATTACAAGAAGAGCAAGACAACCGAGTCACTGGAGGTTCCGCCGGACCTCACTGCTTCCACCATCAACGAGGCCCCCGAACTGCTCAATGCGGCCGGAACGAGCTACTCTGAAATCAGCAAGGGTGAACCGGCCGCCGGTACGTCCACGGTACTACCGGAGAAGAGCGACATCCGCGTGGAACGCGACGGGAATCAGCAGTGGCTGGTTATCCAGGCTGAGCCCGCACAGGTTTGGCCCAAGGTGCGGGAGTTCTGGATGCAGCAGGGTTTTCTGATCAAGATGGAAGACCCGCGGCTCGGCATTCTCGAAACCGGCTGGACGGAAAACCGCGCGGATATCCCTTCGGACATGATTCGCAACACCCTGGGCAAGGTTCTGGATTTCGTCTATTCGGCCGCCACCCGTGACCAGTACCGGGTGCGCCTCGAACATGGCGCCACACCCGGTACGACGGAACTGTACCTGACCCAGCGTGGCATGGAGGAAGTGGTCACTGGAACGGCCGATGATCGCAGCACGAAGTGGAAACCGCGCGCCCCCGACCCGGAGCTCGAGGCGGAGATGCTGAAGCGACTCGTGGTATTTCTGGGGGTGGATGAGGAAAAGGCGAAGACGCTGATGGCGGCGAAGCCTGAGGCCCGGGGCCGGGCTCAACTGGTCTCGGACAGCAATGGCGTCATGCTGATCGACAAGGAGGATTTCTCGCGCGCCTGGCGGCGTACCGGTGTGGCGCTTGATCGTGTCGGCTTTGCGGTGGAGGATCGCAACCGTACGGACGGCGTTTATTTCGTGCGCTACAACGATCCCCTGGGCGATGACGAAAAGGGGCTGCTGTCCAAACTGGCCTTCTGGTCTTCCGATGAAGAGAAGGTCAGACAGTACCGGATTGTGCTGCTTGCCCAGGGACCTGAAACGCAGATCATCGTCAGGAATGACAAGGGCGAGCGGGAAAATTCCGGTACCGCGAAGCGGATCCTGGCCCTGCTGGAGGAACAGCTGCGCTAGGAGCCTGTCGGACTTAGGTGATCGTCGCGAGCATGGTGGGAGAGCGAGCACAGAGTGTTCCGATTTTGAGGCGCATAGTGGTGCTATGTAACGAGAAATCGGGGAGCTATGGGCCGCTCTCCCGCCGGCGCAGTAGATCAACCCTGAGTCCGACGGGCTCCTAGGGCCGTTCTCATGAGATTTGCGTCTCTGGGCAGCGGCAGTCGGGGCAATGCAACGCTCGTCGAGTCCGGCTCAACCCTGGTGATGGTCGATTGCGGTTTTTCCTGCCGGGAAACCGAACGACGCATGGCGCGCCTCGGGTATACGGCTGCGCAGCTCGCGGCCATTCTGGTGACCCACGAACACGGCGATCATATCCGCGGCGTGTGCGCCCTGGCCCGGCAATATGATGTGCCCGTGTGGCTCAGCGCCGGCACGCAGCTGATGCTGCGCAATGATGCGCCGCCCGAGAGCCACCGTTTCGACGGGCAGTCCGTCATTTGCCTGGGCGATCTCGAGATACAGCCCTTTACCGTCCCCCACGATGCACGCGAACCCTGTCAGTTCGTGTTCGCGGACGGGCGTCACCGTTTCGGCTTGCTGACGGATGCCGGCACGATAACCGCCCATATCCGTGCCAGTCTGAACGGGTGTAACGCTCTGATGATCGAATGCAATCACGATCCGGAGATGCTCGCCAGGGGACCGTATTCCGCCAGTCTCAAGGCGCGGGTCGGCGGTCCGCTGGGCCATTTGAGCAATGCGCAAGCCGCCGGTCTGCTGGAGAGTATCGATTGCTCACGACTGCAGCATGTCGTGGCCGCACACCTCAGTGACAAGAACAACCACCCTGAACTGGCCCGTGCGGCGCTGGCCTCGTCGCTGGGTTGCGCAGCGGACTGGATCGGCGTGGCCGGTCAGGAGTCCGGGCTGGCGTGGCGTACGCTTGCCTGACTTTTGCCCGCCAGTCCCATCCAGTATCATTTCCACCTCCCGTTCCCGACCCATTCCGGAGTCCTGATGCCTCATCTGCGCGGCGGTCCCGCATTATCAGAGTTTCGCAGTCACAAACTGCTCCAGCAGATCAGGGAGCGTGTGCCGGAAGTGATTCGTCTCGCCGCCGTTTACCTGCATATCACCGAGCTGGAAGAACGGCTGACAGGCGAGGAACAGGCGATACTGGAACAGCTGCTGACCTACGGGCCGCAGCAGCGGGATGACGACATCAGCGGTTCTACTCTGGTTGTCGTCCCCCGTCCCGGCACTATTTCGCCCTGGTCCAGCAAGGCGACCGACATCATTCACAACTGCGGCCTCGGCAAGGTGCGTCGGGTGGAGCGGGGGATCGTCTATAGCCTGGAGTGGTCTCGACATCGGGAGTTGGAAGGCCCCGAATCACCGACGGCTGCTGAGCAGGACCTGATTCTGCCGCTGCTTCATGACCGCATGACCGAGGCGGTGCTGTTTGACATCCAGGATACCGACGCCCTGTTCGGGCATGCCGAACCCGCCCCCTTCGCGCGCATCGATGTGCTGGAAGGCGGACGTGCGGCGCTGGAGGCGGCCAACCGTGAACTGGGCCTGGCCCTTTCCGATGACGAGATCGATTACCTCAGCGAGAACTTCACGGCGCTCGGTCGTAACCCGACCGACATCGAACTCATGATGTTCGCGCAGGCCAATTCGGAGCATTGCCGTCACAAGATTTTCAATGCCAGCTGGATAATCGACGGCCAGTCGCAGGAGAAGAGCCTGTTCGGCATGATCCGCGCCTCGTATGAGGCCAGCCCGGACGGAATTCTGTCAGCCTACAGTGACAATGCCGCCGTTGCGGAGGGTTATACGGTGCAACGGTTCTTTCCCGATCCGCATACCCGGGCCTATGCGTCGCATGCGGAGCCGGCTCACCTGGTGATGAAAGTCGAGACGCATAATCACCCCACCGCGATTTCCCCGTTCCCCGGCGCAGCGACCGGCTCCGGGGGAGAGATTCGTGATGAAGGCGCAACCGGGCGGGGCGCGAAGCCCAAGGCCGGCCTGTGCGGCTTCTCGGTGTCGAACTTGCGCATCCCGGATTATGAACAACCGTGGGAGAACGACCATGGCCGGCCGGCACGCATCGTCTCCGCCCTGGAGATCATGATCGAAGGCCCGCTGGGAGCGGCCGCGTTCAACAACGAATTCGGCCGTCCGAACCTGTGCGGTTACTTTCGCACCTTCGAGGAGCTGGTACCGGGTCCGTTCGGCAGCGAGCTGCGCGCTTATCACAAGCCCATCATGCTGGCCGGCGGAATCGGCATGATTCGCGAGGGGCATGTGCGCAAGGGCGCAATCCCGGCCGGCACGCCGATCATCGTGCTGGGCGGGCCCGCAATGCTGATCGGGCTGGGAGGTGGAGCCGCCTCCTCGATGTCGAGCGGGGCCAGCGCCGAAGACCTGGACTTTGCCTCCGTACAGCGCGGCAACGCGGAAATGGAGCGCCGCGCGCAGGAGGTCATCGATGCCTGCTGGGCGCTGGGAGATCGCAATCCGGTCCTCTCGATCCATGACGTGGGCGCCGGGGGACTGTCCAATGCGGTACCCGAACTGGTCAACGACAGCGGGCGGGGCGGACGTTTCGAACTGCGCGCGATTCCCAACGACGACCCGGGTATGTCGCCCATGCAGGTGTGGTGCAACGAATCACAGGAACGCTATGTGCTGGCCGTCGACAGCGACCGTCTGGTGGAATTCCAGGCGATCTGCGAACGCGAGCGTTGCCCCTGCGCCGTGCTCGGCGAGGCGACCGAAGAACCGCGGCTGCTGCTCGGCGACGGCTACTTCGACAACACCCCCATCGATCTGCCCATGGGCCTGCTGCTCGGAAAACCCCCGAAGCTGCTGCGTGACGTGCGGCACCACACGTTCGGTAAAACGGAATTTCCGATCCCCGGCCTTGACGCCAGGGAGGCGGCCTATCGTGTCCTGCGCCTGCCTGCGGTGGCCAGCAAGACGTTTCTCATCACCATCGGCGACCGTTCCGTCGGCGGGATGGTGTGCCGCGACCAGATGGTCGGCCCCTGGCAGGTGCCGGTTGCCGATGTCGCGGTGACGATATCCGATTACCGGGGCACCACCGGCGAAGCCATGACGATGGGAGAGCGTACACCGATTGCGCTGGTGCACGGTCCCGCCTCGGGTCGCATGGCGGTCGGCGAGGCGATCACCAATATCGCGGCCAGCCGTATCGATGGCCTCGGCAGAATTTGCCTGTCGGCTAACTGGATGGCCGCCACCGGGCATTCCGGCGAGGATGCGGTGCTCTATGACACAGTGAAGGCAGTGGGAGAGGAGTTGTGCCCGGCGCTGGGAATTGCGATCCCCGTTGGCAAGGACTCCCTGTCCATGAAGACCGTGTGGAAGGAGGAGGGTGTCGAGCGGACGGCCGCTGCGCCGTTGTCGCTGATCGTATCGGCGTTCGCACCGGTTCTGGATGTGCGTCGCACGCTGACGCCGCAGCTGCGCACCGATCAGGACGACACCGATCTGATCCTGATCGATCTCGGGAAGGGGAAGAACCGGCTGGCCGGGTCGGCGCTCGCGCAGGTATACCGGCAGATCGGCCATCACCCGCCGGACCTGGACGATCCGGGCGCGCTGAAGGCCTTCTTCGCCGTCATCCAGGAGCTGAATGGCGCGGGCCTGTTGCTCGCCTACCATGACCGTTCCGATGGCGGCCTGTTCGCCTGTCTCTGTGAAATGGCCTTTGCGGGCCGCTGCGGTGTTTCCATCGTGCTGGATGAGCTGGGTGAGGTACCGCTCGCCGCCCTGTTTGCCGAGGAACTGGGGGCCGTGATCCAGGTAAGGCACACCGACACGGATAGCGCGATCGAGGCACTGCATGAAGCCGGCCTGGGCCATTACACCCATGTCATCGGTACACTCAACGATTCGGACCAGATCCTGTTCACGCACGATACGCTGTCGGTGTTCTCCGATACGCGCGTTAACCTGCAGCGCGCCTGGTCAGAGACCACCTTCCGGCTGCAGGCCCTGCGGGATAATTCCGGGTGCGCGCAGGAGGAATTCGACACCCTGCTGGATACGGCGGATCTCGGCATTCAGTGCAGGACCACATTCGATATCAACGAGGATATTGCGGCGCCGTATATCATGCAGGGGGTGCGGCCGCGCGTCGCCATCCTGCGCGAACAGGGGGTGAACGGCCAGATCGAAATGGCGGCGGCTTTCCATCGCGCCGGCTTCGATGCTGTGGATGTGCATATGAGCGACCTGCTGACGGGGAGTGCCACCCTGATGGATTTCACAGGACTGGCGGCGTGCGGCGGCTTCTCCTATGGTGACGTGCTGGGTGCCGGGCAGGGGTGGGCGAAATCCATTCTGTTCCACCCGGAATTGCGTGACATGTTTGCCGCCTTTTTTGCGCGCCCGGACAGCATTACCCTGGGGGTATGCAATGGCTGCCAGATGCTCTCGGGACTCGTGGAACTGATTCCCGGCGCCGGGGTGTGGCCGCGCTTCGTGCGTAACCGTTCGGAACAGTTCGAGGCACGCTTCTCGCAGCTTGAGATTCTCCACTCCCCGTCACTGTTTTTCGAGGGTATGGCAGGGTCGGTCATGCCGATCGTCGTTGCCCACGGGGAAGGGCGTGCGGATTTCGGTGATTCCGCTGCGGCCCGGAGGGCGCTGGACAGCGGCCAGGTTGCGGCCCGCTACGTCGACGGCCGCGGCCGCATGGCCGAACGCTACCCCGAGAATCCCAACGGTTCTCCGCTGGGTATCACCGCTCTGACGACGGCCGACGGTCGTGTCACCATCATGATGCCGCATCCGGAACGGGTCTTCCGTACGGTACAGAATTCCTGGCACCCGGATGACTGGCACGAGGACGGTCCCTGGATGCGCATGTTTCGCAATGCGCGGGTCCGGGTTGGATAGCGCGATAGCGTCAGGGCGCCCCGGCGTGGTGATTAGTTGTCGAGGAAGGGCAGGGGAATGTCCAGGATGACGATTGCCACGACCGACAGGATGGCAACGATGGCGATGACAAGTGCAACGATCATGTGACGTTCATATGAAAACATGAAGCTTGCTCCCTGAAAAGGCTGAGTGGATGCTGCGATTCCCCGAATGATAACGGCAAAGTGCGCCGTCAGCCATCCTGGGCAGGATCGGGCGCGGACCGGAAAAGTGTTCGTCCCGGCAACCGGCTGCCGGGACGCTCAGGATTCCCGGGCGTTGCGGCACAACCCGCGCAGCACCATGCTGGCGTAACTAACGACGCCTTTCAGTTCGCCATTGTCGATGACCGGCGCATAGGACAGCCCGAACTTGTCGAACAGACGTGTGCAATAGCGGATATCCATATCGGGATCGACGCCGATGACGGGCTTGGACATGATTTCATAAATGTTCACGCGTTCCGGCGAGCGGCCCTTGGCTACCACCTCCCGTGCTACATCGGAGAGCAGTACGATTCCGTATTCATCGTCGATGTTGCGCTTTTTCACGATCAGGGCCACCGCGCCGGTGTCCCGCATCCTGCATACCCCGTCCTTTACCGTCATGATCCCGTCCACGGTCTGATAATCCTGCGTCATTACGTCCTTGACGCGAATCGGTGTCTCCCCACTCATAGTTTGTCCTCCACGACGCCAGTTAATCGGCTGATTTGCTGCGAAACCCCGACGGCATCCTCCACGTCGATCTGAAAGGCGATACCGGTACCCGGTCTACTGTCGAACTCACCGATTTCGGTGATGCGCTCCAGGATGTCACGGCTGAGATGCTCCTCCACCAGGAACAACAGCATATCGCGCTGCGATTCGAGATTGAGCCCGAAGAAGGTTTTCGTCTGCTTCAGCCCCTCGCCCCGCGCCTGGCCCAGTACCGTGGCGCCGGTAGCGCCTGCCTCGCGGGCCGCGGTCATGATTTCGTTGGTCTTGCTGTCTTCCACGAGCGTGATTAATAGTTTGAAATGCATGACTGGTTACTCCATGGTTACATAATAAAAAACTTCAATGATTTTGTGACATGCGCGGCTTCAGATCCGCGCACCGATGCGCGCGCAACGCCATGACCGGCAGAGTTGCCGCCGCTCATTCGCCCGCCGACGCCTTCTGGCGCTTCGCGTCGCGGCGCAGCCACCAGGCGCCGATCTGGGCATAGCCCAGGACCGTGATTATGGGGAACAGGCTGGCGAAAGCGATGAGACCAAAGCCGTCGAGCAGGGTGCTGCGTCCGGTCACGGTTGTGGCCAGGCCCAGTCCCAGCGCCGTCACTATTGGCACCGTCACGGTGGAGGTCGTCACGCCGCCCGTGTCGTATGCCAGTGCGATGATCGTGCGCGGCGCATACAGGGTCTGTATCACGACGATGACATAACCCGCGACGATGTAGTAATACAGCGGGGTTCCGGTGATGATGCGGAAGGTACCCAGCATAATGCCGATGGCGACGCCGATTGCGACGGCAACGCGCAAGCCCCAGAAAGTGATTGCCCCGCCGGATAGATTGCTGGCCTTGATGGCGACGGCGATCAGCGCGGGCTCCGCGATGGTGGTGGCGAACCCGATGGCGGCGGCGAACAGGTAGATCCATTTGTAGTCATACCAGCGCAAGCCGTCCGAAACAGCCGTCGTCGTACCGCGTATGAACTCGGGATCGGTGAGCTGCTGCGCCATCAGCTTGCCCAGCGGGAACAGCGATTCCTCCAGTCCGACCAGAAACAGGGTCAGGCCGATCAGAACGTAGAGGAAACCGACCAGTACACTTTTCAGATTGGGGATGCGCTGGCGCAGGATCAGCAGGTGGAAGCCGAAAATGATTGCGGCAATCGGCAGAACATCGGCAACGGTGGAGGATCCGGTTTCCCAGAGAAGTTGCGGCAGTTCCATCAGATTACCAGCCCGTACGCCATGACGAAAATCATCGGTGTCAGCGAGGCGAATGCTATCAGACCGAATCCGTCGATCAACGAATTGCGTCCCTTGATACTTTCAGCCAGTCCGATGCCGAGCGCCGTCACCAGCGGAACGGTCACCGTGGAGGTGGTGACGCCGCCCGAATCGTAGGCAATGCCGATGATCTCCGGGGGGGCGAATAACGTCATGACGACCACGCAGATATACCCGCCGATGATCATGTACTGAATCGGCCAGCCCTTGATGATACGCAGCACACCGATGACGATGGCCAGGCCGACCGAAAACGCAACGGTCAGACGCAGACCCAGAGCATAGGACTCGAGCGCCTCTTCATGGTTCTCGATGATGCCACCGTCCGCGGCCACCTCGGCGGCGACATCGGCTATCGCGATCAGTGCCGGCTCGGCGATGGTCGTACCGAAGCCGAGCGCAAAAGCGAAGAACAGCAGCCAGAAAACATTCGCCTTGCGCGCGAAGGCAAAGGCAATCGACTCCCCGACGGGAAACAAACCCTGTTCGAGACCACGGATGAAAAATGCCAGTCCGAGCCACACGAGCAGGAAACCGATCAGCAAATTTCCAAAGGCCGGCAGCGGCTGTTGCAGCACAACCAGCTGGAAGAACGCGACGACGAGGACAATCGGCAATAAATCGCGGATACTGGAGACGAGCGTGGCGATGAGGCGAAACTGGTGGTTCAATACCGTCGTCCTGTACTATTTACATGCCGCCAGGTTGGCGTATACTCCCGGCCCCTATTCTTGCCGTAACCTGACATCCTGGTGAGCGCTTTTTATCCCGGATCAACTCCTGCGTAGAAAAAACATGAATTCCACCCGCAAGACCGTCTATGCGATTTCCGCTGCCGCTATCGCCTGGTTCTTCCTGTTCCCGCAATCCTACGTAGCGCTTGCCGGCGCCATGCTGCTGCAAACCCTGGCCTACACGGTCATTGCCGGAAAATCCGCCGCGGACGGCATCATACTCTCGGGCATTTCAATGCTGCTGATCGGGTTTCTTCCGGAAAGTCACCCGATGATCAGGGGGCCGTTCTTCGAGACGGTGAGGCTGTGGATCATCGGCGCCGGAATGATCCTGCTATTGACCGGACTGTTGATTCTCGCCCTGAATCGTCAAAGGCATTGTTGAACCAGACCGGTTGTCACCCGTTCCGTCCGTCGGATTTATCTGGAACCTTGCGGACATTACACCTGATTGCCATGCCGCCGGTGGCGGCGTTGGCGCCCCGGATACGGTGAATCTCGCCTCGCTCCTTGAGCGACAGGCTGCCGGGCTACTGCCGCGTGATCCAGGTTTCATTCAGCCCCAACTGCTGCCGGATCGATTTCGCCCGGACCGTGGCCGCCTTGCGGGTGTCGAATCCGGTAATGCGCACCCGGTAGATGGTTTTGCCGTTTACGCTGGCCACGGATTGTTCGGCGGTGACGCCTTTCCTCTCGAAATCAGCCAGCTTTCGTGCCGCAATCGACTCGTTGGCATAAGAGGCGAGGTTGATGACCCAGTCGCCCGTTCCGGTTTGACGCGGGGGGCTTTCCTGGCGTATCTCGCGGGCGGTTTCAACCGGCCTGGCTTGTGTCTGCGGTGCTTCGGCATGTGCGATGACGGTCGGCGGCGCAATCGTTCCGCCAGCCTTTGGTACCTCCGTCATGCCGGCCGTCGACTCACCGGTTGGCGGTATGTGTCGTGCGGTGGCCGTTGACGCCTGTGATTCCGCTGCCCGGGCCACCTCGTTTGGCATCGATTCTGGCGCCGGTGCGACAGGGTTACCGGAGGATGTGTCGGCCGTCGAGGCGATTTCCATCGACGCAGGCTGGAGCCATTGCGAAGCGGCGTTGTCTGCCGGGACGTCACGGGATGCTGAGACCGGCCGGGCTGCGGGCGGGTCGGCCTGCATGGCCGCGCTGGCTTCGATGATGGCCGTGTTAGAGTCGATCAGGGATTCCATTTCGGCAGACAGATGATCGAGACGGGCAGAGGCGTAGATCAGCCGCTGCTCGAGCGCCTGGATCCGCTGTTCATAAGGAATCTGGATCTGCATCAGCCGGCCTTCAATTTCCCGCAGGCGTGCTTCATGGCTGGCATAACCCTGTCCCATCCGGTTTTCCATGTCCCGGAGCTCGGCGTGGTGGGGCGCATAAGTCTGTTCGAGACGATTCTCGAGCGCCGATAATCGGGCTTCATAACTGGAGACATTGAACTGCGCCTGCGGAATCCCGGGATCACCGGATGCTTCCAGCCGGCTTTCCACCTGCGTCAGTCGCGCCTCGTAAGGATCGATGGTTTGTGCTATCTTCGTCTCCAGTGAGTGAAGTCTTTCTCCATAAGAATCATTAACCTGCGTCAGTTCCCTCTCAATCTCTGCGAAGCGCGGATCGGACGATCCCAGGACTCCGGCGGATTCGAGGGGTTCACTGCGGACGGTGGTTGCCGTGTGCTGTGAGTCATATGACAGATAGGCGCCCATGGCGGCGGTGATCAGCATGCCGAGCGACATGATTGCCAGGCCGGTGAGGATGCGATCACCCAGGCGGCAGGGGGCTTGATTGTCTGACTGGACAGGGGGAGAGCCGGGTCGCGCCCGGGTAGTGCCCGGCTGCGTTATCGCCGGTCGTGCCTTGACGCCGATTTTTGCAGGGTCTGACCAGGGACCGGCACCAAAGCCCGCCTTCCCCTCGTTGCGAATTTTTTGTGAGAACTCGTTCGGTTCCTTGTGGTCTCGATGGGACATCAGTCCGTTTCCCCTATCGTGGCAATCGTTATTCAACTCGTGCGGCAAAACCCCCAAGGCAATTCGCCCGGACCGTCGTATCATGCATTCCCTATGCGCCGGTGGGTAAAAGGCGAGGCATTGTCGCACAGCAGAACAACCGGTATCCAGTCAATCGCCGCTAATTCTTCAGCACACCCTGCAATCAGCGTGAACCGGTCATGAAGGCATTAGTGCGGGAGTCGGGATGCCATGGTCTTGAGGGCTGGTATGACTGCCGCAGCAGCGCCGCTGCGGTAGCTGAAATGCTGGAGCTGAAGGAGGTTATCTCGTTTTCTTTACAAGACGTAAAGGTTTTTGATGTAACTCGCCGGTGTTGAAAACGGCAGTCGTTGCTGGCTGTCTTCTCAGGCATCCAGCCGCTTGAACTTGATGCGGTGCGGTTGCTCGGCATCCGTGCCCAACCGGCGTTTGCGGTCTGCTTCATAGTCGGCGTAGTTCCCCTCGAACCACACCACCTGGCTGTCACCCTCGAAGGCCAGCATGTGCGTGGCGATGCGGTCGAGGAACCAGCGGTCGTGCGAGATCACCACGGCGCAACCCGGGAAATCGAGCAGGGCCTCTTCCAGGGCGCGCAAGGTTTCCACATCCAGATCGTTGGTCGGCTCGTCGAGCAGCAGCACATTGCCGCCGCTCTTCAGCAGCTTGGCGAGATGCACGCGGTTACGCTCACCGCCCGAGAGATTGCCGACATGTTTCTGCTGATCGGCTCCGCTGAAGTTGAATCGCGACACATAGGTCCTCGAGTTGACCTCGTATTTTCCGATGGTAATGATGTCCTGGCCGTCGGATATTTCCTCCCAGACGGTTTTGCGGTCATCCAGCAGGTCGCGGCTCTGGTCCACGCAGGCGATCTTGACGGTTTCGCCGACGTGCAACTCTCCCGCATCGGGCTGCTCCGTACCGGTCAGCATGCGGAATAGCGTGGTCTTGCCGGCGCCGTTCGGGCCGATGACCCCGACGATGCCGCCGCGCGGCAGATTGAAACTCAGGTCCTCGATAAGCAGTTTTTCCCCGAAGCGCTTGCCGAGATGACTGGCCTCGACCACCAGATCACCCAGCCGGGGGCCGGGCGGGATGAACAGCTGCTTGGTTTCATTGCGTTTCTGCTGTTCCTGTGAGGCCAGTTCCTCGAATCGGGCGAGGCGTGCCTTGCTCTTGGCGTGCCGGCCTTTGGCGCCGGCGCGGACCCATTCGAGTTCGGCCTTCATGGCCTTACGGCGGGCCGACTCCTGCTTTTCCTCGATTTCGAGTCGCTGTTCCTTCTGTTCCAGCCAGGACGAGTAGTTGCCTTGCCAGGGGATGCCATGGCCGCGGTCTAGCTCCAGGATCCAGCCGGCAACGTTGTCGAGAAAGTAGCGATCGTGGGTTACGGCTACGACGGTTCCCGGGTATTCGGACAGGAATCGTTCCAGCCAGGCGACGCTCTCCGCGTCCAGGTGATTGGTCGGTTCATCGAGCAGCAGCATGTCCGGATTGGACAGCAGCAATTTGCACAGAGCCACGCGCCGGCGTTCCCCGCCGGAGAGTCGGGTGACGTCCGCATCCCAGGGCGGCAGGCGCAGGGCTTCTGCCGCTACTTCAAGCTTGCGCTCCAGATTATGACCGTCACTGGCCTGCAGTATATTTTCAAGGCGCGCCTGTTCAGCGGCCAGGGCGTCGAAATCGGCATCCGGGTCGGCATAGGCAGCGTAGACCGCGTCGAGTTTCTCCTGTGTTCCGGTGAGGGCGGTCAGCGCCTCCTCTACATTACCGCGTACGTCCTTGGTGGGATCGAGCGCCGGTTCCTGGGGCAGGAAGCCGACATTGAGCCCGGGTTGGGGGCGCGCCTCACCCTCGATTTCGGTATCCACCCCTGCCATGATCCGCAACAGGCTGGATTTGCCCGAACCGTTGAGGCCGAGCACGCCGATCTTGGCGCCGGGGAAGAAGGACAGGGAGATATCTTTCAGAATGACGCGCTTGGGCGGGACCACCTTGCCCACGCGGTTCATGGTGTAGACGTACTGTGCCATGTTTTGTCTAATCGCGGATGATAGGGACGGCCATTATAGACGCCTGCCCCGGCCGGGCAAGCACGTGTGCGCAGCCTGGTGGTTGCGCAAAAAACCTTAGGCCATCCGGTATAGTCTCACGCAGTATCCATCCATAAACATCCTTTTCACCGCAAATCCGCAAAGAACGCAAAGTGTTTAATTGTTTTCATTAAAGAACTTCTCTGCGTGCTTTGCGGCTTTGCGGTGAGATTGTTTTTCACAGGTGGATACACCCCCAGTGTCCGGCATGCGGTAGACTTGGCACATGTCAACTGGCGCCTGTGTGTATACCGGCGATGAACTGGCCCGGTACGGTTTCGGCCAGGGTCATCCGTTCGGACCCGACCGGCTGGGCGCGTTCTGGAAACAGGCGCAGGCGGCAGGTCTGGATGCCCGTGTGACACTCTGCGCGCCGGTTTCCGCCGATCGTGACAGCCTCGAACGGTTCCACACCCGGGAATACGTCGATCGAGTAATTCGCCAGTCGGAAACCGGGACGGGTTACCTCGATCTGGGCGATACACCCGCCTTCCCGGGTGTCTATGAAGCCGCCTGTTATGTCGTCGGGAGCGTGCTCGATGCCGTGAAGCGTCTGCAGGCGGGCGAGTGCCGCCATGCCTTTGTGCCGATCGCCGGTCTGCACCATGCGCGGCGCGACAGTGCGGCGGGTTTCTGCGTATTCAATGACTGCGGCATCGCCATCGAGACGCTGCGACAGGTATACGGCCTGCAGCGCATCGCCTACGTGGATATCGATGCCCACCATGGGGACGGGGTCTTTTATGCCTTCGAGAACGACCCGGAACTGATGATTGCCGATCTGCACGAGGATGGCCGCTTCCTCTATCCCGGCACCGGGTCGGCGGAGGAAACCGGGCGGGGGGCGGCACAGGGAACCAAGCTTAATATCCCCATGCCGCCGGCGGCCGGAGATGATGCCTTTCGCGAGGCGTGGGGACGGGTTGAGTCCCTTCTGGAGATGTTCCGCCCGGAATTTATTCTGTTCCAGTGCGGTGCCGACAGCATTTCCGGTGACCCGATTACCCATCTGGCCTACACGCCTGCGGCGCACCGGCATGCCGCGACCGGATTATGCCGGCTGGCCGAGAGGCACTGCAGCGGCCGCCTGCTGGCGATGGGGGGTGGGGGCTACAATCGCCGGAACCTGGCACTGGCGTGGACGGCGGTGCTGGAAGTGCTGATCGAGAACTGAATCCACCCCTGGATGAATGGGGAATTTTTAACCTTTCCCAATTGGGACAGCCCGGCGCGAATCGGCTATCATTTCCTGCTCGCCGGGGTTTTGATTTTCCCCCTGTTTCTGACATTACCGCAGGATCGCTGAGATGTTCGACAAAGATATGCAGATTGCCGGCTACGATGAGGAGCTCTGGAACGCGCTGGAGGATGAACGCCGGCGTCAGGAGGAACACATCGAGCTGATCGCCTCGGAGAATTATGCCAGTCCGCGTGTGCTGGAGGCTCAGGGTTCGGTGCTGACGAACAAGTACGCCGAAGGCTATCCCGGCAAGCGCTATTACGGCGGCTGCGAGTTTGTCGACGTGGCCGAGCAGCTGGCCATAGAACGCATCAAACAGCTGTTCGGCGCGGATTATGCGAACGTGCAGCCGCATTCCGGTTCCCAGGCCAACGCCGCGGTGTATCTGGCCCTGCTGCAGCCGGGTGACACCATTCTGGGCATGAGCCTTGCCGACGGCGGACATCTGACCCACGGCGCCAAGGTCAATTTCTCCGGCAAGCTCTTCAATGCGGTGCAGTACGGCCTGAACCCCCAAACGGGTGAAATCGATTACGACCATGTAGAGGCGCTGGCCCGCGAGCACCGACCGAAAATGGTCGTGGCAGGCTTCTCCGCCTACTCGCTGCAGGTCGACTGGCAGCGTTTCCGCAACATCGCCGATGCTGTCGGCGCCCTGTTGTTCGTCGACATGGCGCACGTTGCCGGACTGATCGCTGCCGGGATTTATCCCAATCCGGTGCCGATCGCGGATATCACCACCTCCACCACGCACAAAACCCTCAGGGGTCCACGCGGCGGGATCATCCTGGCCCGCGCCAATGCCGAGATCGAGAAGAAGCTGAGCTCCATGGTGTTTCCCGGCACCCAGGGCGGGCCGCTTATGCATGTCATCGCCGCCAAGGCCGTCGCCTTCAAGGAAGCGATGGAACCGGCTTTCAGGGAGTACCAGCAACAGGTGCTGCGCAACGCCCGGGCCATGGTCGAGGTGATGATACAGCGCGGCTACAAGGTGGTTTCCGGACGGACCGACGACCACCTGTTCCTGCTGGATTTCATCGACAAGGGGATCACCGGCAAGGCCGCGGACGCGGCGCTCGGCGCGGCCAATATCACAGTGAACAAAAACGCAGTGCCGAACGACCCCCAGTCTCCATTTGTCACCAGTGGCATTCGGATCGGTACGCCGGCCATTACCACGCGCGGCTTCGGGGAGGCGGAGGCGCGCGAACTCGCCGGCTGGATCTGTGACATCCTGGATGATATCGGCGACCCGGGCGTGATTGAGAACGTGCGCGGCAAGGTGCTGGCAGTCTGCAAACGCTTCCCTGTCTATGGCGGCTGACCCCGGGACGCCAGGAGCCTATTCGAGTCATGATGAACCTGCTGCGAAAACGCCACGACGGCCCCCATGCACGCAATTCCTCGTTGAATAGCAGCCACTATTCTCCTCGAATTTTCGTCCATCTGTTCTTGCCGCGCCACGTTCTCGCGACGGCCCCCATTACCCGGACAGATGCCTAGCCGCGGGGAACCCTGATTATGTACTGTCCGTTCTGCCGCGCACAGGACACCAAGGTGATCGACTCACGGCTTGCCAGTGAAGGCTCCCAGGTACGCCGGCGGCGCGAGTGTCAGGCCTGCGGCGAACGCTTCACCACGTTCGAGTCGGCGGAGCTGGTCATGCCGCGCATCATCAAGAACAACGGTGCGCGTGAACCGTTCAATGAGAAAAAACTGGCGGTCGGCATCATGCGTTCGCTGGAAAAGCGCCCGGTCGATGCCGACAGCGTGGATGCCGCCATGAGCCGCATCCAGCACCGCCTGCGCGCGAGCGGCGAGCGTGAGCTGCCCTCACGCCTGCTGGGTGAATGGGTCATGAATGAATTGCGGGAGCTCGACCAGGTGGCCTATGTGCGATTCGCATCGGTATACCGCAGCTTCGCGGACGTCAAGGCCTTCCAGGAGGAAATCGAGCGTCTGGAAAGCGAACCCACGGCGGAAGAGAAGAAAGACCAGATATCGCTGCTCCCCGAGGACTGAGGACGGCGGCATCCGGTGGTTTGATGACGAATAGCATGAAAGCGCGCGCGGACAACCGTTAGTGGCCCGGTGATATGACTCACCCTTCTGATCACAAGCACATGGGACGGGCCCTGGAGCTGGCCGCCCGGGGTCGCTATACCACCGATCCGAATCCGTGCGTGGGCTGCGTACTGATCAGGGACGGGGACGTGGTGGGGGAAGGATGGCATGTGCACGCCGGCGGCCCGCATGCCGAGATCATCGCCCTGCATGCGGCCGGCGACCGTGCGGCCGGCTCCACCGCCTACGTGACGCTGGAGCCCTGCTGCTATCACGGGCGCACGCCGCCCTGTACCGAGGCGCTGATCGCCGCCGGTGTGCGGCGGGTGGTTGCCGCGATGCAGGATCCCAATCCGCGGGTCTGCGGTGCGGGTCTTGAGGCCTTGCAGGCGGCCGGCATCGAAGTGCGCTCGGGCGTGCTGGCGACGGAGGCGGAAAGGCTTAATCCGGGGTTTGTCATGCGCATGCGCCAGAGGCGGCCGTGGGTGCGCTGCAAGCTGGCGATGAGTCTGGATGGACGTACGGCCATGGCAAGCGGCGAAAGCCGGTGGATCACCGGCGAGGCCGCGCGCCGCGATGTGCACCGCTGGCGTGCGCTCAGTTCCGCCATCATGACCGGCGTCGGGACCGTACTGGCGGATGACCCGTCGTTAACGGTACGCCTGGGAGAGGGCGAGTCCGCCTTCCGGCGGCAGCCGCTGCGGGTGATACTGGATACGCATCTGCGAACTCCTCCGGGCGCGCGGCTGCTGCGCCTGCCGGGAGAAACGCTTATCCTGACCGGCATTCCGGACAGGCAGAGGGAGACTCGACTGGAAGGCAGTGGTGTTTCGATCGTTACCCTGCCGATGGAAGACAGTCGCCTGGATCTGGCCGCCGTGATGGCTTACCTTGGCAGGATGGAAATCAATGAAGTCCACCTCGAGGCGGGGGCAACGCTGTCCGGCGCCCTGCTCGCGGCGGGGCGGGTCGATGAACTGCTGGTCTACCTGGCGCCCCACCTGATGGGCGATGCAGCCCGCGGCCTGTTTCGTTTGCCGGGGCTGGAGCGCATGGAACAGCGTATCGGACTTTCCATCAGCGACATCCGTGCGGTGGGTAACGACTGGCGCATCACCGCTACCGTGAACAGGTGAATCACGATCAATAGAATGCTGCATAGGTTCTGACCAGAAAACATGTTTACAGGAATCATTCAGGCGGTTGGCGCGGTCTCCTCACTGGAAAACCGGGGAGGGGACCTGCGTATCGGCATCAGGACCGGTAAATTACCGATGGACGATGTCGTTACCGGCGACAGCATCGCCGTCAGCGGCGTCTGCCTGACGGTTGTCGAGCCGGGCGATGGCGGATTCCGTGCCGATGTCTCGGGGGAAACCCTCAGGCGAACCGTCCTCGGGACACTCGATGTCAATACGCCCGTCAATCTGGAGAAGGCGCTGACACTGGCTACCCGCCTGGGCGGGCACCTGGTGAGCGGCCATGTGGATGGCATTGGCACGGTGATCGCGCGGCGCGAAGACAGCCGCTCGGTGCAGTTCACGATCCGGGCACCGGATGAACTGGCCCGATATATTGCCACCAAGGGCTCGATCTGCGTGGACGGCATCAGTCTCACCGTCAATGGCGTGAACGGCGCCGAGTTCGAGCTGAACATCGTGCCGCATACCCTGACCGAGACCACCATGAACGGTTACCGCGCAGGGAGCAAGGTCAACCTGGAAGTCGACCAGGTCGCACGCTATCTGGAGCGGCTGCTGCAGGGGGAACAGGCGGCGCGTCCGGGCGCCGGCGGTACCATTACCCGGGAAATGCTCGCGGCGAGTGGTTTCCTTGAGGGAAAGCGCTGAAGCGTGCCGTACGTTCATGGATAATATGTTTTCAGCATTGCCATCATCGCAGGAACCGGGCGTTGCCATGAGACTCAATCGTACTGAAGAACTGATCGCGGAAATCGCCGCCGGCCGCATGGTCGTCCTGATGGATGATGAAGACCGCGAGAACGAGGGCGACCTGGTCATGGCGGCGACGCACGTGCGTCCGGAGGACATCAATTTCATGGCGAGCCACGGGCGCGGCCTGATCTGCCTGACGCTGACGCGCGAGCGCTGCGAACAGCTTGCCCTGCCGCTCATGGTGCGACGCAACGTGTCGATGCACTCGACGAATTTCACGCTGTCCATCGAGGCGGCGGATGGCGTCACGACGGGTATTTCGGCGCATGATCGCGCCCGCACGGTGCAGGCGGCCGTCAGCCCGAAAGCCGTTCCCGGGGATATCGTGCAGCCAGGGCATATCTTTCCGCTCATGGCACAGCCGGGCGGCGTGCTGAGCCGTGCCGGACACACCGAAGCCGGCTGCGATCTTGCGCGGCTCGCAGGCCTGGAACCGGCCGCGGTCATCGTCGAGATTCTCAACGAGGACGGCAGTATGGCGCGACGTCCGGACCTGGAGGTCTATGCGAAAAAACACGGGCTCATGATTGGCACCATCGAGGATCTGATCCGCTACCGGATCGAGAACGAGAAGACGGTTGAGCGCGTCTCGGGCCGCGAGGTCGCGACCGAACACGGCGTCTTTCAGCTGCATGCCTACCACGACCATATCGATGGCGCCATCCATCTGGCGCTGACGATGGGGGATGTCGCATCCGACGAGCCTGTGCTGGTGCGCGTGCACATGCAGAATACCCTCGGCGACCTGGTGGAAGCGCAGCGGGAAGGTCGCCACTGGTCGCTGCGCCAGGCGCTGCAACGCGTCGCACGCGAAGGCAGGGGCGTGGTTGTTATCCTGCGCTGGGAGCAGCAGGATGAACTGCTGCAGCAGATCAGGGAGTATCATAGGCCGGTGGATCAGTCAGACTCACCGAAGAAAGGGGAGCCGGCGGAATTGCGCACCTATGGCGTCGGCGCGCAGATCATCGCCGATCTTGGGGTACGCAGGATGCGTGTACTGAGCGCACCCAAGATCGTGCACGGTATCGCCGGCTTCGGTCTGGAAGTGGTGGAATACGTGCCTTGTGAATGACGTAATGGACAGGATATCAAGGAAAATATGAGCTTTCTCATGTATGCAAGAGACACCATGCCGGCTGGCCCTGTCGTGGCAGGAACGCAGGCAGTATTTATCAATACAGACCGTTTTCACCGCGGAGACGCTAAGGACGCAGAGAAATTCTGTAACAAAAAACAATCAATCACTCTGCGCTCGCTGCGGCATTGCGGTGAATTTATTTCTTTAACAGACGGACATTGTGTAGTAGCGGGATTTGAATGACCTCAGCAGCGGGAATAATCATGAACGAAATCGCAATCAAAGAAGGTGAATTGGTGATACGGGATGCGCGCATCGCCCTGCTGGTATCCCGCTTCAACGGGTTTATCGTCGACAGCCTGCTCGCGGGCGCGCTGGATACGCTGAAACGCCATGGCGCCGATGAACGCGATCTGCAGATCATCAGGGTGCCGGGCGCCTTTGAAATGCCCGTCGCGGCGCAACGACTGGCCGCGTCCAAACGCTTCGATGCCCTGATCGCCCTGGGCGCCGTCATCCGCGGCGGCACGCCGCATTTCGAATACGTGGCCGGTGAATGCACCAAGGGACTGGCCATGGTTTCCATGAAATATGATATTCCGGTCGCTTTCGGTGTGCTGACCGTGGATACGATCGAACAGGCGATCGAGCGGGCCGGTACCAAGGCCGGCAACAAGGGGGCAGAAGCGGCACTGTCGGCGATCGAAATGATCAGTTTGTTGCGCAACCTCGACACGTGAGATCGCGAGGTGAGGGGTGATGAAATTTTCCGCACAGGCGCGTACCCGGGCGCGGCGTTATTGCATGCAGGCGCTGTACCAATGGGATCTGTCCAGGCTGGATATGACCGAGATCCAGCGTCAGTTTTTCGAGGCCGAGGATTTCACGAATGCCGACGGCGGTTATTTCATCGAGCTTCTCAATGGCGTCAACACCTGCATTGAGAACATTGATTCACATATCTCGGAAACCATTGACCGGCCGATCGTGCAGCTGGACCCCGTCGAGCGCGCCATCCTGCGCATCGCCTGCTATGAGCTGCTGTTCAGACATGATATCCCGTATCGCGTCAGCATTAACGAAGCGATAATGCTGGCCAGGAAGTTCGGCGCCGAACAGGGGCATGCCTTTATAAATGGCGTGCTGGACAACATGGCGCGCAAAATCCGGCCGGCGGAATTTACGGGAGTCGACAAGCAGGTCACGGGTAGCTGAAATCCGGCTTGCCTTCGGAACCATGGCCGAATCCGAGTTCGATATCATTCGCCACTACTTTGCCCGCCAGCGGGCTTCACGTGACGACGTCCTGGTGGGGATCGGCGACGATGCGGCCCTGTTGCAGGCACCGGCGGGCAGGGTGCTTGCCGTTTGCCTGGATACCCTGGTGGCGGGCGTGCACTTTCCCCCGGAAACCAATGCCGCCGCTATCGGCCATAAAGCGCTCGCGGTCAACCTGAGCGATCTGGCGGCGATGGGCGCCGAACCCGCCTGGGCCACGCTGGCGCTCACCGTGCCTGAAAATGATGCCGCCTGGCTGGCGGCGTTCTCTGATGCATTCTTCACGCTAGCCGATCGTTACGCCGTGCAGCTTGTCGGCGGTGACACTACGCGCGGACCGCTGGTCATTACCGTTCAGGCGCACGGCTTTGTAACGCCGGAAAAGGCCCTGCGGCGGCAGGGTGCGCGCCCGGGTGAGCGGATCTACGTGACGGGCACACTCGGCGATGCCGGACTGGCCCTGCGAATGAATGAACCGGGCGACAACTGGCTGCGGAAACGACTGGATTTTCCCGAGCCCCGCATCGAGGCCGGATTGGTGCTGCGGGACTATGCCAGCGCCGCGATCGATATTTCCGATGGTCTGCTGGCCGATCTGGGTCATCTGCTGGAGGACGACCGGCTGGGTGCCTCGCTGCGGATCGACGCACTGCCACGCTCGGAAGCCTTTCTTGGGGCCATGCGGGTTCTGGATCCGGATCACGGTGGGTTATTCCACGAATTGCCCCTGGGCGCCGGCGATGACTATGAGTTGTGCTTCACCGTGGCGGAGAAACACTGCGGCGAGATGGAGGCTCGGCTTGCCCGGGTACCCGGCGGTTGCCGATGGATCGGTGTCGTGGAAGCCGATCAGGGCATACGCTGTTACCGGGATGATGGCGCGCCTTATCGGCCAGCCGTGACCGGTTACCAGCATTTCAGCAGTACGCCATGATCCTGCCGGCCTGTTGCAGATAACCGCGCGCTGGTTCGCCTGAGCTCAGGAGCGGCATCCACCCCGTCAGTCGAGCACTGGCCTCAGCCAGCGCAGGTACAGTAGGTCGGCAACCTGTTGTGCCCCGGCGATTTTTCCGGCAAGATTCTCCGTCATCGTCGCTGCTGACTGCACGGCGGGCGAGGGGTCATCCAGTTCCTGACGGTACAGGGATACCCATTCACGCACCATCGGGGCCGTCATTTCCACATGGCATTGCAATGCCAGGGTATTGCCCGAGGCAAACGCCTGCCGCGCGCAGTGGTCACTTTCAAGTAAGGCCTCGGCCTGGTCGGGCACTGAAAACGTTTCGCCGTGCCAGTGAAACAGATCCATCCGCGAAGGCAGTTCACCCAGCCAGTTTTCCGCGGTTTCATTGTGCAGATTGCGCACGGTGTGCCAGCCGATTTCCCTGACCGGATTGGCGCTCACGGTGCCGCCCAGCGCCTTGCTGATGAGCTGCCCGCCAAGGCAATGTCCCAGCACCGGCATTCCCCGTGCATGCGCCAGGCGGATCAGTTCCAGTTCCCGGTCGATCCAGGGAAGCGGATCGTTGACGCTCATCGGACCTCCCATGAACACCAGACCCGAACAGTCATCGACCCCTGCAGGAACCGGGTCGTCCCTGTCGATGGCGATGAGTTGACTGGGAACGGCGAGCCGGGACAGTACCTCGCCGAGGTATCCCGGGCCTTCGCATTCGATGTGGCGAAAAATATACAGAGGTTTCATAATGATCCCGAGATGGTGCGATCAGGCAACTGGATCAGGAAATGTCATTATCCAGAAATCTGTTATTACTCCTAGTGTTTTGTGTGCTTGCGGTCCCCGGTGTCCAGGCCGCGCCAGATGTGCGTGTGGTCGGCCTGTTCAAGAATCGCGCCGTGGTGATTATCGAGGGCAAGCAGCGCGTGCTCCGGGTGGGACAGACCAGTCCCGAGGGCGTGAAACTGGTTGCGGCCGACAGTGACTCCGCTCGCCTGGAGTATCAGGGGGAGGAGTTCAAGGGGATGCTGGACGGCCGAGTGAGCACACGCAGCAAGCCGCCCGAGACCGAGGAGGTCCAGATCTGGCGCAACTCCCAGGGCATGTATGCGACGACGGGGAGCATCAACGGACTGCCGGTTTCCCTGCTGGTCGACACCGGGGCGACCCAAGTGGCCATGAATGCCGCCCAGGCGCGGCGCCTGGGAATAGATTATCGCGTCATTGGCCTGCCGGCGGCGATTACCACGGCGTCGAGACTGGAACCGGCCTGGGCAGTGACGCTGGATTCCGTCAAGGTCGGAGATATCGAATTGAGCAATGTTGAGGGTGTGGTACTCGAGGGTGCGCAACCTCAGACGGTCCTGCTGGGCATGTCCTATCTTGGCCGGCTCGAGATCCGCAATGACGGGCGCCTGCTGACATTGCAACGCAAATACTGATACGCAAGTCCGCCTGTCGTCTTCTCGCAACCGCGGTATCGATGCTACGGCGAATTTTCCCCGGCCGTGTTCAGTCAGCCTGCCGGTTTGGTGTGCTCTATAAGCGCATAGGCCGAATGATTGTGGATGGACTCGGAGTTCTCGGATTCAACGATATGACCGCAATACGTTCATCCGTATTCAGACGGGTAGCGATGTCTCTTAGCATGTGCTCGACAAACCCGGGATTGTTGTACGCCTTTTCCGTCGCATAGTCGCATGACCAGGGGTATGCCTGCGAGCTTGCCAAATATACCTGAGGAGACGTGTAGGGTATTAACCCTGGAATGTCTGAATTACATACCGTACTACCCCGGGTGGCCGGTAATTATCTATTTCTTTCAATGGTATATGCTGAAATCCAGCGCAGGGGGTCGGCCTTTTGATCCATTCCTGCGAGGCTTTTTATGGCTTCCTCGTGTAATTCACGGGCGCGCTGTTTCGCGCCTTGCAGCCCGAATAACATCGGGTAGGTCGATTTCTCCAGCGACTGGTCCGCTCCGGAACGC
>JBAVKA010000177.1:0-7196 GCA_049688075.1 Gammaproteobacteria bacterium | reverse complement strand
GTATTGTCCCTGCCAATTACCTGATCTGAAGCCATCCTGGCGTACTCGCTGTGGAATCAAATAAAGCAGACAGTGGGTCTGCTGGAACCACTGGTGTGAGTTTATTTATCTCGCGAGAGGAAGCACTGATCACGAGCTTAATGACAAGCAGGGCGCTGAAAAAGCCTGCGGGAGTTTTGCGGGACTGAGTGCAGCACCGTTGTGCACGGTACTGCATTTTAGGCAACGGACGCCCCGATAATTTGTGATAAAAATCAATTATATAGGTCGTTATTCTCGGACTTTTAATCCGATGGTCGAAGGTTCGAATCCTTCACGACCCACCAATAAAACAAAAACTTACCATTACAAACAGCCCTGTCGAACTTCCTCTGCGTGAGTTTTGCGGGCGCATTACGAGACGCTGAGCCTACACAAGACCACCAGTTCGGGTTTGTTGCTGCCCTTCTCACACACCGAGTTTGCCGCTTCGAGCAACCGCGATAATTCAGCGGTTGAATAGTGCGTGGTGATCCGTCCCGAACGGTGACCTACTCCTCCGGTGCGTTTCTCGCCCGTACCTAAGACAAAATGGTTTTCTGCGGTCAGGTTGTTCTGGACATATAACCTGGACCTGGGATGGTGAAGAGAACCTTACGACGATACGTATCCTGAAAAGCCAAAACACATGCACTGGAAAACATATAACAGGCTCATGGCAGAAGCGGCATACTATCAATGCTTATCATGGACGTTGGCAGAACGGTGTCTTGCTGCGCTGCGGATCGGTTCAATGGCTTTTGGAAGGATTGAGAATCTCCTCGCAATCTATGACAAATAATTGAAGCTGATATAACGGGCGTCGGTCCCAATGCAAGATCACCTGGGAGTGCTTTGCCTACCAGGCCGAGGCGGCAGAAACAGCGGTAGGCAAAGCGGCTGGAACCACTGCAAGGCATCAATCCGAAGAGCTGGATATTGTCTGTGCTAACGCGACTGCATACCGGCAATTTCACGAATTGCGGGAACTAGCAGTGGTGCAGTCACAACCAGTAACACGAGACAACGACCGGCAGTGGTCACCAGGTCCTGCTGCCAGGTTTCCGGTCGGTCCGGAAACACCCACCATGCAAGCGCCAGCGCAGCTGTCAGCACGACAATCAGGCTGGCATTCCACACAGCGTAACGCAACCTACGGTGGAAGGGCATGGCCAGTGCCCGCAACGAGGCCGTGATCACCAGTGCACTGGATACGGTGATTCCAAGGCCAGTCGACAACGCAATTTCTACGTAGCCGCCGCCCCGTTGCAGGGTATACGTGACCGTGAGCACGGCCATGATGACCGCCAGACTCCGTATTGCCAGCAGTGCCCGCTGGTGTCCGAGTGTGATTAGAAAGTTGACCGGGATCGATCCCAGCATTGAGACGAAGGTAAAAAACACGAGTATTCTCCCCGGCTCGATGGCGGCAGAGTAATCCGGCAGCAACCAGCGTATCGGCAGGTGCAGGAGCAGGCAGGCCGTGCCCGCGACCGGCAGCATTGTCCGCGCGAACAGCAGGGCGCTCTTTTCCATCACCGAAGCAAGCTCCTCGCTCGTGGCGCGTAATCCCAGTACCGTCATGAGATGAGGACGCAGCACGCTGGTGACTGCAGCCGGTACCAGTAGTATGGCGCCGGTGAAATAACTCTGGATGGAGTAAATGCCAAGGTCTTTCCCGCCGAGGTGGAACCAGATCAGCAGGCGATCGATGGACCATAACAATGTCAGTAACAGGGTAGATGCGAGTATCGGGAATCCTGTGAGGATCAGCTCTCTGGCGATTTCCGGCGACCACCTCGGGCGCGCATCGATCGGGTCAATGATTACAGCGACACCAATGGTAAGGGCATAGGACAACACAACCGCGACGAGAAACCCGTTCAGACCGGCCTGCCAGACACCGGTGATCCCGGCGACCGTCGACAGTACAGCGAACATTAAGGTCAGGGAGCTGGTAAGGGCGAATTTCCTCTGCGAATTCAGAGACTTCTGACTGAAGCGAAAGGTCTGGGCGAGAACGAGCAGGCAGGCGAACAGCACCCACCAGCTGGTCCTGCCGTCGGGGTAACGAAATACGAGGACGGTCGATGCCGCGCACGCAGCGACCAGCGCCGCAACCAGATTGATAGCGGAGGCGACACCACGGTACAGCCGGGCCCTCTCCGGATCGCCAGTCGAGTCAGCGTAGGGTACATGCTGGAGCATGCCGTCCCTGACGCCCAGCTGGGCCAGATTGCTGTAGCCGTTGAGCAGACGCATTGCGCTCCATACACCAAAGATGGCGGGGCCGAGCAGGTGGGCGACAACGAGGCCGCGTACCAGAAACAGGCATTCAGCCAGATAGCGGGATGCGGTTACGTAGGAAAATTGGACAAGTAGGCGTTGCTTCATGGTGGCTGGCGAAGAATCCGCCGGTAGTGTGCTTCGTATCTCGCCGCGATTCTTTCCCAGGAAAATTCCCGGATACGTTGCAGTGATTGTTGCCGCAGGTTTTCTATTCGTTGCTCATCCGCCAGCAGTCCGGCAAGTGCGTTTGTCAGGTCCCGGGCTGATCCCGGTTCAACCAGCAGACCGGCTTCTCCCACCACTTCCGAGCAGCCGGAGCCCTTCGTGGTGATAATCGCACAGCCGCCTTTCAGCGCCTCGAGGAGCACCACGGGGAAGTTTTCCCGCGAGGAGGGCAGGACGAAAATCCGGGCGGATTCATACAGGGCAGGCAGCTGTGTCTTGTCTACATGGCCGAGGAAGTGCACCGTCACTCCGAGTTCCCCTGCCAGGGCCTTCGCGGCCTTGAGGTACGGTCCATCACCCGCGATGACCAGTTCCCAGTCTGTGTCGAGTTCCGCATAGGCGCGCAGCAGCACATCCACGCCTTTACGCTCGAAGATCCTCGAAACCATCATGATCCGGTTTTTCGGCTGAGCCGGGCCGCGCTCCGGAAGGTGTATGCCGTTCGGTATGACCTCCATTTCCAGGGGATCGGCATGCCTTTTCAGCAGGTTCCCCATGTATGTGGTCGGCGTCACGACCGAGCGGCTGGACCTGACAATGCGTTTCCACACCGGCCGGATTAGGCGGTGGGCAAGATCGAAGCGATCCGGGTTGTAGCCAGGAACATCCGAGCCGTGTACCGTGATGAGATAGGGCAGGCCGGTTTTCGTGGCGAGCAGGTAGCAAACCAGGCCTGACGGAACAATAAAATGACAATGCACCAGGTCGTAGGTCGTATTCACGGACAACTCGACTGCCTTGTGCATGGCAGGGAGAATCCCGCTAAGCATCTCGAACGTGGTCGTGTAATGTACGTGGCGACGCAGGCAACGGGTGCGATGGACGTTCACGCCGTTGCGCTGCTCCTCGACCGGGAGATCCGCGAACTGTGACGTGACGAGATCGACGTGATGTCCCCTGGTCACCAGGGACTCGCACAGACCCTCGCATACGGGTGAGCCGCCTCCCCCCAGTGGCGGGTACTCGTAGCAAATCGTCAGGATATTCATGCCGGGTGGTGCGGCCGGCAGCGGTTCTCGACCACACGGAACTTCCGACCGGGGTTCCCTGTTAATGTTTGTTTCAATATAACGCGAATATCTGTTTCCGGTCCAACCAGGGAATCCATTGCGCCTCGAACAGAAGACTCGAGCGACTCCCTTGATTCCCGGCTGCCCTCGACTTCCACACGGATTTTTCCTGGCTGCTCCTGGATGACGCGGTAGCGTCGTATGCCGACCAGCGGTTCAAGCGCCAGCGTGACCTCGTACGGCGAGACAGTCCTGCCACTCGCGAGCCGGAGGCAATCCACCAGCCGGCCATCGATATTCGCCAGTGTGCGCAGGCTGCGTCCGCAGCCGCATAATGTGGCCGGGCCGAACCGTGCCAGGTCCCCGGTTTCGTAGCGCAGGAATGGCGTCGCCCGCAGTTCAAGGTTCGTCATGACCAGCCGGCCGTTGTCCGCGGCGTTGCTGTCATAGACGACTTCTGCATGACAGGTATCTTCCGCGATGTGCATCCTGCCTGCTTCCCGGCATTCCCACCCGATAATGCCGATCTCGGTCATGCCGAAAAACTCGCACACGCGTGTGTTGAAGGCGCTGCCGATCAGTTCCCGGTCCGCGATGCCCAGCGATTCCGCTGTCGTGATTGTTACCTCCGGCTCATGCAACGGCCGGCCGGTATCGGTGATGTGTTCAGCCAGCCGACGTAGCGGCGTCACCCAGCCATACAGGACGGCGGGGCGCACCCGGTTCAACAGTTGCCGCATCGATTCCGGGGATTCCGCGTGGGAAACCTGGTGCCAGCCGATGAGCCTGCGGTGCCATGGCTTGCCGCCGGCCGTCACCAGCGCCAGTTTCCTGCCCGGGCGCCAGCCGGCAGTCCACAGTGCCCTCAGGAACAGGGCCTGGCGGACCCGCAACCAGTGACGATCGAACATCATGGTGAACGGTTCGCCGGTTGAGCCGGTTGTACGTTCCGCAACCAGGTTACCGGACGGGATGTTCGTACAGGTGATCTGGCCGGGACCCGCGTCCAGCAGGGCATGTTTGGTCGTCACCGGTACTGCGGACAGGTCGGCCAATGTCCGGATATCCCGTGGATGTAGGCCTTCCCGGGTGAACAGGTCGCGGTAGTAGGGTACGTATTCGTAGGCGTGCGTAACCAGGGCTTGCAGTTTGCGCAGACGGATGTTCTCGAGCTGCTCTGTGGTCAGCCACTGCGTGTGCGCAAGGTCCCGGAACGTACGGTAAAGGGCGAGCACGTTCAGGATACCTCCTGCATCAGCTGGCGGTTGAAGTATTTGATGCGTGCCGCCAGCTCACCGGTACGTGCCTGCAGGTCCGTGGTGTCGGCCAGGGCGGCCACTATCATATCGGTAAGCTGCCGCGTCTGTTGCTCGCGGACGAAGGTCGCTACATCGAGTACCGCTCCGCTTTTGCCCAGCAGCTCAAATAACCCCATGAACTTGGGATTATAGGCTAGCCCGACCACGGGCGTACCGGCCACAGCCGCGAAAATTGTCGGATGCATGCGTCCGCCGAGGAAGGTGTCCAGTTCCCCGCAAGCGGCCCGGTATTCTCCCAGGCTGTCAGTGCGCAACATGCTCGAGCTTCCCGTGGGGAGGGCCTCGATCAGCATGCGGCACAGTTGTTCGTCGCCTTCATGTGCCAGCGAGTAACTCGGCATGCAGACAATGAAGGCGTCGTGCGACCGGACTAGGTCGCCGAGACTGCGGGCCAGTAATTCAACCAGGCGCGCGGATTGTTCGAAGGACGGCTTGCGAAACCGTATCATGACGCGCTGCGGGATCAGCCGGGGCTGCGGCGGGTACCAGCGCCTGGGCGCGACGCCAATTACCGGTCTGTGCCCGACTGGCACACCGGCCGCCTGCAGGAGATCCGGCCCGAGCTTGCCGTCCGTTCCCGGGAGGAGCAAGGCCGGGTCGGGAAGAATGTCGACAGGTTTGCGCGTGACGGCCCGGGCAACTGCCTGTGCCGCGGGATCGCGTACGGTGACCTGTGACATGCAGGCGAAGACAAGACTGGCAAACAGGCGGCTGATCCGTGCGTTGAGCGGACCCACTCCCAATGCATAGCCGATGATCCTGGGGCAGAGCAGGCGCATCAGCAGCAGTCGCAGTGCCCAGTACGGTACCTTGATCAGGCTGTCATCGTCCTGGATTAGGCCGCCGCCGCCACACAGGATGAGGTCACTTGCTGCAGCCGTGCGACACAGCCTGATGAACCCGGAGATTCCCGGGCGTAGAACCTGAATCGATTCCCCATAATCGTTGCGGGCTCGTTCAGGGTCATTCGATAAAATGTTGATCGTGGTATCCGGATTAATGTCCAGCAAATCGTGGCACATCGAGGCCAGGATTGCCCGGTCGCCGAGGTTGCCGTCGGTGTCGCCGCCAAGGATGAGAATGTTTTCCGGTCTGGACATGTTACGGTGGTGCGGGTTGCGGCGATCCCGGTTTGCTCAGTTTGTCGGTTGTATCGATCAGGGACTTTCGGTGCCGGCGATGATGAAATCCAGGAATTTATCCCCGACTTGCTCCAGCTTTCTGACGAACGTGAACGTTATATCGGCAGGTTCTCCCAGCTGTTTGATAAGTGCGGCGTGGACATGTGCCACCTTCGCGTCATTTGCAGGGTCGGAAGCAAGCACTGCAATGGTGAATTTTCCCTGTTGCAGCTGGGTTACCCGGAACTGCTCGATCCAGTCATACTGGCGCAGTACTCGGGTAAATTCCAAGGCGGATACATGCCGGCCGCTCGACAGCTTCGCCAGGCTGTTCTCCCTGCCGATCGGCGACGTAATGCGGGGGTAGCTACTGCCGCACGGGCAGTCGCCCTTGACCAGAGAGCACAGGTCGCCGAGCCGGTAGCGTATGAACGGCATCGATCGCATGTTCAGCGTGGTGATGACGACATGGCCAGGGCCACCGGATGTACCGGCCTCCATTCCCTGTATCGGCTCGAGCTCGAGCAGTACGTGGTCTGTATTGACATGCAGTCCCTCGTGAGCGCGGCACTCCCACGCGATACGGCCGGTCTCGATAGAGCCGTAGAAGTTGAAATATTCGATGTCTGCTTCATCCCACGCTTTTCGGAGCAGGCTCCGGTCTTCGGTTTCGGCGGCGTTGATGATCGCCCGCGGCGTGAACCCCCGGAGCGCATCACGGCCGACATTGACAAGCAGGGAGCGGAGGATGCTTGGATAGATCCAGAGAATATCCGGGCGCAGACTCTCAAGTTGCCGAACAATCTCGTGCGGTGGCAGGCGGTTGTTCAGCCTGTCTGTACGGAACAGGCCCAGATGTTCGTGCAGCCCACGTCGCATCGCAAGCCGCGGACCGAGGGTGACGAGTTGATCACGCGGCCGAAAGCCGACGTTCAGCAGTGTGCGAAAATCAATATATCTGCGCAGTTTCCGCTCACGGGCGCTCAGCATAACCCTGAACGGTTTTCCAGTGGTGCCACTGGTGAGCGCAGCGGTCAGTCTGCCGGTATCGACATTACAGGCAACCAGGTTTTCCGTGCCGGCATTCCTGAGATTGTCTTTCGTGCTTACCGGGATTTTTCTCAGGTCATCCGGTCCGCTGATGTCGCGCGGATGGATGCCGGACTCATTGAACAGGTGGCGATAATAGGGGACATGCTCCCAGGCAAGCTGCA
>JBAVKA010000176.1:0-3979 GCA_049688075.1 Gammaproteobacteria bacterium | reverse complement strand
ATCGCCCAGGCCGATGACGGGTTTTTTCAGGCCGAGGGTATCGCGCGTATAGACCACGAGTTCCTTCAGGGTGTAGCTGTCCGGACCGCACAGCTCCAGCCGTTTCCCGCGAGTGGCGTCATCCATCAGCGCCACGCTGAACGCCTCGGCGACATCGCCGACATACACCGGCGCGAACCGGCTGTCGGGGCAGGCCAGGGGAAAGAACAGCGGCGAGAGTCTCAACAGCGCCGAGAAGCGGTTGAAGAAGCTGTCGCCCGGACCAAAGATGATCGATGGCCTGAAACTGGTTACCCGCAGGTCCCGTGTTGCCGCCGCATGGGCACGGTCTTCGCCCTCGCCCTTGGTTTTCAGGTAGCGGCTGTGGGGCTCCGCCGCGTCGGCATGCAGCGCACTCATGTGCAGCAGACGCGCAACCCCGGCCGCGGCTGCGGCCTCGGCGATCAGCCCCGGCAGTTCGGCGTGGATACGGGCGAAGCTGCCTTCCTTTGCGTTGCGCTCGTTGAGAATGCCGATCAGGTTGATGACGGTTTCGGCCCCGCCGAAGTTCCGGCGAAGCTGTTCGGTGTCGTACACATCGGCCTCGATGATCCTGATGGCCGGGTTCACCAGCAGCTCCCGGTGACGTTCGCGCCGTCGCGTGAGTATGTTAACCGTGTAGCCATGATGGGTCAGGCGGTTCGCCAGGTGATAACCGACAAATCCGGTTCCACCCAGCAGGCAGACAGTGTTGTTTTTCATGTGTCGATCCTGTGGCATGCGCGCAGGGAATCCTATACCAAAAGGAAGCTCCGGTGTGTCGTCATTGCGGGAAACAAGATGCCCTAAAGGATACCCTGCGGTAACGAAACAATCTCCAGTCGACTGATTCTAATCCATGTGATTGCCGCTGCATGCAATGACAGGCGTCGTCCGGGCCAGGGCCGCAAGACCGTCTGCCGCAGGGATGATGCACATGGATGTGCAACTGTCGCGTGAGGACAGGAGCCCGGAGCGATTGGCAGACTAGCTACAGGAAGGTAGTTACGGCGTGTGTTGCGTCGCTGGTCCGGATGACGCCCTTCTCCGCCGTGGCTGAGTTTCGGGTGTAATCGGGAATACATTTCAATAAATCAGCGATACCGTAATGCTCAGGAGCTGGAATGCTCATAGTGACCGATGTCGTATACCGGAGGCATGCGTTTCTTCAGGGGGCTGATGGTGCGCTGCATGCGCCAGTCGTAGATCGCGGCGTAGGTGAGCACGCGCTGCACGTAGTTGCGCGTCTCCGTAAAGGGAATCCCGGCGATCCAGATCGCCGCCGATTCGCTGCCTGTCTCGGGCAGCCAGCGCTCCACGCGCTGGGGGCCGGCGTTGTAGGCGGCGGTTGCGAGCACCGGGTTGTCGTTGAAGCGCTCCATGACCTGGCGCAGGTAGCTGGTGCCGAGCTGGATGTTCCTGTCGACATCAAGCAGCGTGCCCGCGCCGGTATAGGGTAAGCGATTGCGCTTCGCCGTCAGCCTGCCGGTGCCCGGCATCAGCTGCATCAGTCCCATAGCGCCGGCGGATGAGCGGGCGTCGCTGTTGAAGGCGCTTTCCTGGCGGATCACCGCGAATACCTGCCCGGTGTCCAGCTTGTTGACCCTGGCGTGCCGGTTCACGCTGTCGAGGTAATCGAGCGGGAAACGCAGCTTCAGGTCGTCATAGTTGCCGGTGCGGGCGACGGTCAGGATGGCGCGGTCGTGCCAGCCCCACTGATCGGCCAGCACCGCGGCCAGCGCGAGTTCTTTGTTGTTCATGTCCCGGATGGCATAGGCCCATTCGCGGCGGGCATCGGTCAGCAGTCCGGCGCGGTACAGTTCACGGGCGCGCACCAGGCCGGGCCTGCGGCTCAGGGTCGCCAGCTCGGCCGCGTCAAAGGCGGTCGGCGTGTGTCCCATTTCATAGGGCCAGCGCAGGAAGTCGGCGGCGAGGAAGCCGTGGTAGCTGCGCTCCTTCGCCAGGTCGCCAAAGCGGTTCATGGCCGCCACACGCTCACCGGTTTTTTCCATGGCAAAGGCGAGCCAGTAACGCCACTCCTCGCTATCCCGCTCTTCCGCCGGCAGGTCTTCGATGTGCGCGTGCACCGCGGCCCAGTCCTGGATGTCGATCGCGGCGCGTATCCGCCACTCGCGGATGCGTTGAGACTCGGCTGCGGCGGGCAGCGCCACCAGCCAGGCGTGCGCTTGCGGCAGGCGCTGGGTGGCCGCCGCATAGGCGATGTAGCCTTCGATGGTAGCTGCGTCCTCGCTCTCGAAGTCATGCGTGTCCCGGATGGCCGGCCACTTTTCATGCGCCTGCGCGGCGTCGAAACGGGCGATGCGGCGCAGGGCGTGCAGGATGATTTCGCGGGTCAGCGGCGTATCCGCCTCCAGTCGGGGATCCTCCAGCGTGCCGCCTGGTTTGTCGTTGGCCGCGCGCCAGAGCGTGACCCAGGCCTGCTCTTGTTCCGGCAGGCGTTTTGCGAGATAACCGGCTAGCGCCGGGTGGTTGCCCTGCATCGCAAGGCGTATACGCGCCCACACCAGGTCCCTGTCGAGGTGGCCGCCGTCAGCCAGAAACTTGAACAGCGGGTCGCAGGCCTTGGGTCGGGATTCACCCGCCAGCCAGAGTGGCAGGATGTCCTCGATCAGGCCCTTTTTGTCGCCGGTATTGAGACGGGCCTGCAGGGCATAGCATTGCAGGTCCACCGATCCCGTCGGCCGGTAGTGGCGCAGGAACAACGGCCAGCGCCGGTTGCGCGCCAGGTTGTACAGCCACGACTGGCGCAGCCGGTCGCCTACCGGTTCCCCTTCGTGGGTTTCCAGGAACCGGGCGACCTCCTTTTCGTTCGCACGGCTCAGGCGGGTGCGCAGCTCGTCGAATTGCAGGTACGGATACAGGGGGTAGTCCCGTAACTGCCTGGCGAGTGACTGGTATTCCTCCAGCCGGTTGTCCTGCAGCGCTGCACGCGCATCGAGAAACAGCTCGCGCTGCGTTTCCAGCAGGTCCGGTTTTGCCTCTACGGCCGAAACGGCGAGGAGCAGCAGGAGTGCCGCCGACAGGCGCAGGGTGAATGGCAGCACTTCGCGCCTCTGCCTCGATTGGCGTATCTCACGCTGGAAAGAGCACCTCGAACACCCAGGATATCTGCCGTGGTAGCGGGTATGCGCGCGAAGAGGGTGCATCATAAGTAATGGTTCATGGACATACACAAAAGGGCAAGAGAGATCGCTCCTGCAAATTGGTTCGATCCGGATTTATCGAGGTGCCCTATAATCAGGCTGCATGCCGGGTAATTTCCAGTTTCGAGTCAGGATGTGCACGGGCCGCGCCTGGCAAGCTTGGTAGCAGAGAGGAAATCCCTATGTCATTCAGATCCATCAATCCGACGAATGGTAATACACTCCGTGTGGTCGATGCATTCACCCCGGCTCAGCTGGAGTCTGCGCTGCAGGCCGCGTCCGCGGCAAGCGCCGCCTGGCGCCTGGTCACTATCGACGAACGATCAGCCCTGCTGCAAAAGGCGGCCGCGCGGCTGCGCGAACAGGCCGGGGAATTCGCCGCCATCATCACACTGGAAATGGGCAAGCCCATCCGGGAGGCACGCGCCGAGATCGAAAAATGCGCCTGGGTGTGCGAGTACTACGCGGAGCAGGGTCCGGCCTTTCTGGCCGATGAGCCGATCGAATCCGACGCCGGCCGCAGCCTGGTGGCGTGGCAGCCGCTCGGGACGGTGCTCGCGGTCATGCCCTGGAACTTTCCGTTCTGGCAGGTGTTTCGTTTTGCGGCCCCGGCGCTGATGGCCGGCAACACCGGCCTGCTGAAGCATGCCTCCAACGTCCCGCAGTGCGCGCTTGCCATCGAGGCGGTGTTCACCGGGGCGGGTTTTCCCGACGGGGTGTTTCGCAGCCTGATGATACCCTCCGCGCAGGTAGCCGGGGTGATCGGCGACCCGCGCGTCAAGGCGGTGACGCTGACC
>JBAVKA010000175.1:0-2857 GCA_049688075.1 Gammaproteobacteria bacterium | reverse complement strand
ACCATCAGCCAGACGGCCCGGGGTTTATCGAGTTTGCTGGCGAAGTCGGCAAGCGAATCGGCGCCCGCCACCTGTTCCTGCACCAGCGCCTGCACCGCTTCTGCCGACCTGTCGTAAACCGTGCAGGTGTGCCCGTCCGCGATGAGCCGCCGCACCATGTTGGCCCCCATCCGGCCGAGTCCGATCATTCCGAGTTGCATGTGGTGTTCCTCCTGTTGATGGCGGGTTGACTGTCTCGCGTCGGGCGCTCGTCCTGCGCCGATTTTCAACGCAGAGACGCAAAGGACGCAGAGAACGACACTAAAACGAAACCACTACCGGCTCTTTTCGCGATAGTACGCTATTCATGTCCTGCAACCCATTAACCCCTTCACCGCTTGAGCTGGCGGTAGCGGCGAATGAGCGCATTGGTTGAACTGTCGTGGTTGAGTGCGGGCGCCTCCCCGCTTTCGAGTTCGGGGATGATGCGCTGCGCCAGCACCTTGCCGAGCTCGACGCCCCACTGGTCGAAAGGGTTGATGTTCCAGAGGGCGCCCTGGGTGAAGACACTGTGCTCGTAGAGCGCGACCAGCTTGCCGAGCGCCGCCGGCGTCAGCCGGTCGAGTAGCAGCGTGCTGGAAGGCCGGTTGCCCGGGAAACTGCGGTGCGGCACCAGCCACTCGGGCGTACCCTCGGCCCGGACCTCATCGGCGGTCTTGCCGAAGGCAAGCGCCTCGCCCTGGGCCAACACGTTCGCGAGCAGCAGGTCGTGGTGCCGGCCGAGCGGGTTGAGCGACTGGCCGAAGGCGATGAAGTCGCACGGAATGAGCCGCGTCCCCTGGTGGATCAACTGGTAGAAGGAGTGCTGGCCGTTGGTGCCGGGCTCGCCCCAGTAGATCGGGCTGGTATCGCAGCCGACCGTCTCGCCCGCGAGCGTCACCTGCTTGCCATTGCTCTCCATGGTCAACTGCTGCAGATAGGCCGGGAAGCGTTTCAGGTACTGCTCATAGGGCAGCACCGCGACCGTCGGCGCACCGAAGAAGTTGGTGTACCAGACGGTGAGCAGTCCCATCAATACCGGCAGATTGCGCTCGAAGGGCGTGGTTCGGAAATGCTCATCCATCTCATGAAAGCCGGCGAGCAGTGCCTGGAAATGCTCCGGTCCGATAGCGAGCATGGTGGAGAGACCGATAGCCGAATCCATGGAGTAGCGCCCGCCGACCCAGTCCCAGAACCCGAACATGTTGGCGGTGTCGATGCCGAATTTCGCCACCTCCCCGGCGTTGGTCGAGACGGCGACGAAGTGCCGGGCAATCGAACGCTCGGCACTGCCGAGTCCCGCGAGCGACCAGGCGCGCGCCGACTGCGCATTGGTCATGGTCTCCAGCGTCGTGAAGGTTTTCGAGGAGACGATGAAAAGCGTCTCCTCCGGGTCGAGTCCCCGAACGGCTTCCGCGAAATCGGTGCCGTCGACATTCGAAACGAAGCGAAAGTCCATGCCGCGATCGCTACAGGACTTCAGCGCCTCGTAGGCCATCACCGGCCCGAGGTCCGAACCGCCGATGCCGATGTTGATAACGTTGCGGATGCGCTTCCCCGTGTGCCCCTTCCATTCGCCACCGCGCACGCGATTGCAAAAGTCCGCCATGCGCTCGAGCACGGCGTGGACCTCGGTAACGACATTCACGCCGTCTACGTTGATGGAGCTTCCTTTCGGAGCACGCAGGGCGACGTGCAGCACCGCGCGCCCCTCCGTGACGTTGATCTTCTCCCCCCGGAACATGGCGTCGATACGCGCGCGCAGCCCGACTTCTCCGGCCAGCTGCACCAGGAGGCGCAGGGTGTCGTCGGTGATCCGGTGTTTCGAGTAATCGAGGTAAATCCCCGCCGCTTCCAGCGTCAGGCGCTCGCCGCGCTCCGGATCCTGCGCGAACAGCGTGCGCAGGTGTACGTCCCTGATCTGCTGGTAGTGGGTTTCGAGGGCCTTCCAGGCCGGGCACGCGGTGGCCGCCTGACTGTCTGCTGTCATGCCTGTCTCCTTGTCAGGTGCTACAGGGTTCTTCATGGTTGCCGGTGTGCGGATGATAAACAGGTCACTGACGACTTGATAGAGCCCCGTCACGGAATGCGACGGCCACGAGTCGTTCCCAACACCAGGGAAATGGCCAATGTGAACGCCGATTGATTTATCACCCCGTGAGTAAAAAATCTATTCCGTGCTACACCGCCTTCGTCAGGGCCGCGCGCCTGGAGGCGATCACCTCCAGCAGTTCGTTCCAGGATTTGACGAAGGAGGCCGCCCCTTCCTCCTGGAGCCGGGCCGCCAGGGCATCGACGTCGATGCCGGCTTTGCCGAACTGCGCCAGAATCTCCTCGGCATCGCCGCCGTCCGGGGGCAGGATGTCGCCGAGTTCTCCGTGATTGGCGAGCGCCTTCAGGGTGCCCTCCGGCATGGTGTTGACGGTAAACGGTGCGGCAAGGGCTTTGACATACAGGATATCCGAGGCGTCGGGATCCTTGGTTCCCGTGCTCCCCCACAACAGGCGCTGCGGACGGGCGCCGGCGTTGCAGGCGCGCAGCCAGCGCGCCGAGCCGAGCAGTTCGCTGCAGGCCTTGTAGGCACGACCGGCGATAGCGATGCCGAGCTTCGCACGCAGCGCCTCGGGCACCTTACCCGTCACCGCAACGTCCCAGCGACTGATGAACAGCGAGGCGACGGAACCGACAGCGGGATTGAGACCGGCCTCGATACGCCGCTCGATGCCGCGCAGCCAGGCCTCGGCCGCCGCAATATAGTGTTCGCGGGAGAACAGCAGCGTCACATTGACCGGCACCCCGGAGAAGATCGCCTCCTCGATGGCGGGCAGTCCTTCCCGGG
>JBAVKA010000174.1:0-7816 GCA_049688075.1 Gammaproteobacteria bacterium | reverse complement strand
ACGTGAAGACTGGAAAGCCTGGGACGCGACCTGCCTCATCGAAGCGGGCGCGCAGCCCATTCCCCTGTTGATCGATCAGGGCACGGCGGATGAATTCCTTCCCGAGCAGCTACATCCGCGCGAGCTGGAGGCGGCCTGCGCGCGGCGCGATTTCCCGCTCACGCTGCGCTGGCAGGAGGGATACGACCACAGTTATCACTTCATCGCCAGCTTCATCGGCGAGCATCTGGCCTGGCATGCCCGGGCGCTGAAGGAATAATAAAGATGCCGTGTAAAATGGAGATTTCTTGCGTAGGGGCGGGCAAGCCCGCTCCTGCAGAAACATCACGACATATCGAGGTTTTCTACAGAGAGTTGCTCCGTGCGGTTGCCGGCGGGTAAGCGGGGTCAATACTCCAGGGTGATGACCCGGATCAGATCGGTACCGCCGGCCTTCTGGTGCTGGCCGGCCGCTACCACCAGGATGTCGCCGGCACTGATATTCAGCAGTTCACGGGCGCGCGCGATACCGAAGTCAATGCGGGCGTTGTCCGTGGGTTCGCCGCCGTAGAGGAGGGGAATTACCCCCCAGTTCATCGATAGTTTGCGCACCACCACGGGTGAGGCGGTGATCGCCAGGATTGGACAGTCCGGCCGGTATTTCGAGATCTGTCGCGAAGTGTAGCCGGTCTCGGTAAGGCTGATGATGGCCGCCGCCTTGAGGTGGGCGGTCATGCTGACGGTCGCCTGGCTGATCGCCTCGGTGACCACGTTGGCCGGGTTGGGCTTGATTTTCTGCAGGTAGCCGTACTCACTGAGCGAGGCCTCGGCCCGCATTGCCACCGTCGCCATGGTCTTTACCGCCTGCAGGGGATACTTGCCGGCGGCGGTTTCTCCCGAGAGCATCACCGCGGAAGTGCCGTCGAGGATGGCATTGGCCACGTCGCTGGCCTCGGCGCGTGTGGGTTTCGGGTTGTGTTCCATGGAGGCCAGCATCTGTGTGGCTGTGATCACCGGCTTGCCGTTGCTGACGGTCATGCGGATGATTTTCTTCTGGGTGCTGGGGACATCGGCGAGCGGCAGCTCCACGCCCAGGTCGCCACGGGCGACCATGACGCCGTCGGCGGCCTCGACGATCTCGTCCAGGTTGGCCACGCCGGCCTTGTTCTCGATCTTGGCGATAATCGGGATACTGACCCCGTGTTCGGTGAGGATTTCCCGCATCTTGTGGATGTCGTCGGCGGACTGGATGAACGAAGCGGCGATGTAGTCCACGTCGTTCTCACAGGCAAAGCTCAGCTCCCTGACCACGTCCTCGCGGTTTTCCGGGCTGACGGCGCTCATCGCCAGGCGGGTCTCGGGGAGATTGACGCTCTTGTTGTTGCCCAGCCGTCCGCCATGGACCACACGGCAGACGATGGCACCGTCCACGATCGATTTGACCTCGAGTTCGATCGCCCCGTCATCGAGCAGGATAGGGGTGCCCGCCCGGACTTCTTCCGGGAGTTTCCGGTAGGTGATCGTGACACCGGTGCTGTCGCCGGAGCGTTCCTCGGTGCAGAGGGTGAAGGTGTCGCCGGGCGCGAGATCGACGCTATCGTTCACCAGTTTTTTGGTGCGTATCTCGATGCCCCGGGTATCGATCATGATGGCGATGTTCGCACCGGCCTGCTGGGCGGCGGCACGCAGCCGCTCGATGCGTCCCTTGTGCTCGGCGTGGGTTCCGTGGGACAGGTTGAGACGCGCAACACTCATGCCGGCCTCGATCATGGCGACAAGCATCTCCGGCGTGTCGCAGGCCGGCCCGATGGTGGCGACGATCTTGGTCTTGCGCAATTCAGGACGTTTCAATGGCTGGCTTGTCATAAGGGTGCCGGATTCCGGGAGCAAAAGAAGTGGGTTTCGGGACTGCTGGTGCCCTATTCTACCGCTGAACCGGCTCAGGCTATAGGCAAATCATCTTCGCACCTGAGCCGCATACACTGGTTGACGCCTCGCAATGAACAAACCTGTTAACAGTCTGGCGAATCGGATTCGGTATGACTGCCGTGGCATCCTCGGTCTGGCGTTCCTCGCGCCGGTGGCGCTGCCGGCGGATGAGGCCGGCAACCCGTCGCCCTATTTTGACTGGCAGGTGGAGAATTATGAAATCAACACGCTCCTCGGCGGATTGACCGGAGTGGCCGAACGGGGCCGGGTAATTGCCGGTGACCTGCTGCGGGGGAATTGCCTCGCCTGCCACCGGCTGCCGATTCCCGAAGAGGATTTCCACGGGAATCCCGGGCCGCCGCTGGCGGGTATCGCCTCGTGCCAGTCCATGGGCATGATACACCTGCATATCGTCGACCAGTCGCGGTTCAATCCGGAAACCGTCATGCCGGGATACTACCGTCCCTTCGGGCAACTGCATCGCGTCGCCGCTGAATTCCGGGGACGCACCTACCTCTCGGCCCAGGAGGTCGAGGATGTGGTCGCCTATCTGTCCACCCTGAAATAGACGATGCGGGATAGTGTCATGAAAGTCTCCGTACCGATCCCGACTGCCCTGCTTGCCGCGATGCCGGGTCGGTTCGGCGGCGACGTCACGGGGAAGGAATGTCTGTACCCGAATTACGCTGCACGATGCGATCCACCTGTATGCCCAGTTTCTTCAAACGGTGCCACAGGCTGCGTTCGCTGATACCGAGCCGCCGTGCGGCCTGGACCTGGATGCCATCGCAGGCTGACAACGCTTCGATGATGAGCTTGCGCTCCATGTCCTGCAGCCAGGCGTCCAGACCATCCGCGCCGAGTTGCGTCAGTCCGGCGCTGTGCTGGCGTACCGTCTGGCCGCCGCCGGTGATCCTGTCCGGCAGGTCATCGACGCCGATGGCGTCCCCCCGGCAACTCAGCAACGAACGCTCCACGGCGTTGCGCAGTTCGCGCACATTACCCGGCCAGTCATAGCGCGACAGCACCACCATGGCGGCTTCGGAAAACTGCATCACCGGCTTGTCCATCTCCGCGCGCAGGTCGCCGAGAAAGGACTGTGCCAGTAACGGGATGTCTTCCCTGCGTTCGCGCAGCGGCGGGATATGAATATTGTAGACATCCAGACGATAGAGCAGGTCCTCGCGGAAGCGCCCCTCGCGCACCAGCTGCCGCAGATCGCGGTTAGTCGCGGAGATGACGCGTACATCGACCCGGCGAATGGATTCGCTGCCCAGGGGCGAGAATTCGCGTTCCTGCAGCACCCGCAGCAGCTTGGCCTGCAGATCCGGGTCGAGATCGCCGATCTCGTCGAGAAAGAGAGTCCCGCCGTGCGCCTGCTCCAGCCGCCCCATGCGGCTTTGTACCGCGCCCGTGAAGGCACCTTTGACATAACCGAACAACTCGCTTTCGATGAGTTCGCGCGGGATCGCTGAACAATTGATGGCCACCCAGGGCTGTTCGGTGCGCGGTCCCCGTTCATGAATGGTGCGCGCCACCGCCTCCTTGCCGGTACCGCTTTCGCCGGTGATCAGTACATTGGTCTTGTAGGGCGAGACCCGCCGGATCTCCTCCATCAGGGCGTGCATCGCGGGACTTTCCCCGATCAGACGCCTGCCGGATTGCGCCGTGCTGACTACGGCGTGCAGCCGGCGGTTTTCCGCGAGCAGGTCATGCAGGCGCATGGCGCTCTGTACCGTGAATTCCAGGTCCTCAGGCTCGAAGGGTTTGCACAGGTAATCGGTGGCGCCGGCCTGGATGCATTCGATGGCCGAGCGGATGGATCCAAATGCCGTGACGACGATGACCGGCACATCGGGGCGTTCCTGGTGGGCGCGCGCGATGAATTCCTCACCGCTCATGCCAGGCATTTTGAGATCGGTCAGCGCCACGTCGAGGTCCGGGTCACGCAGCAGACCGAGTGCGTCCTCGGCGCGCTCCGCCGTCAGGACACGGTATCCCGCCTGCTCCAGCGTCATGCGAATGACAGTGAGCATGTTGCGCTCATCGTCGACGGCCAGTACCGTACGCGTCATCATTCCTCCCCGCCGGCGACCGGAAATCGCATGGCGATGCAAGCGCCGGTTTTCACCTCCGGCACGAGTTCGAGATACCCGCCACTGGCCTCGGCCAGGGTGCTGGCAATGGTGAGTCCGAGGCCGCTGCCATGTACCTTGGTGGTGAAAAAGGGTTCGAACAGCCGCGTCATCAGTTCCCGCGAAATCCCGGGCCCGCTGTCCTGCAACGACACGGACAGGGTATTGTCGTCCACACTCGTGCGAACCACCAGCCTGCCGGAACCTTCACCCATCGCATCGAGGGCGTTGCGGACCAGATTGATCCAGGCCTGGCGCAGCAGTTCGCGATCGGCCCGTATCCGGCGATCATGGTGGTCCGCCTTGCGCACTACCTCGATATTATCGCGTCCGGCCAGCAATACCTGCAGGGCGGCGTTGAGCGGCTCCAGGGGATCGATGTCCGCGAATTCCGGACGCCGATGCCGGGCCAGTTGCTGGAAATCATTCAGCAACTGATCCAGGCGCAGGCTCTCCTCGCGGATCATCCGGCGCAGCTCCGCTCGCCTGGCAGGGTCCTGCGTTGATTCCATCAGGCCGGAGGCGGTGTTGATCACGCCGATGGGGTTGCGAATCTCGTGAGCCATGGCGAGCGATAATTCGCCCAGGGCGGCGATCTTGTCGCGCTGGAACTCGCGTCGCTGCTCATCTCGCGCCTCGCGCAGCCGCTGTGCCATCGCGTTGAACGCCTGTGCCAGCTCGCCGAGCTCGTCACGGCTGGTGACGGGAATCGATGCGCGGAAGTCCTGAGCCGCCAGTTTCATCACGCCGTGGCGCAGGGATTCCACCGGCCTGATCACGAAGCGCCCGAGCAGCATACCGGTCACGCTGGCCAGCAGGATGCCCAGCAGCGTAATTACGAGCGTCAGGGACAGCTCATCGGTGAGCAGCCACGCACTGCCGCGGTGCTGCAGACCGCTGAACAGCACCGCCTCGACCCGGCCCGTGGCGTCGACCAGCGGCGTGTACAGACCCCAGTAGTGACCGTCCTCGGCTTCCTGACTGTAATACGCCTGCCGGTGATTCAGTGCCTCGAAGGCGCTCGCCGGCAGTCGCAACTTCAACGGTTGTTCTTCCTCCGAAAAAGCCTTGGCGAAATCCCCGTTCCTCGGGTAGAAAAGCCGTGTCTTGAGGCCGCTGGTCTGGCTCAGGTGATTCAGCAATTCCTTGTCGAACAGCGTCCCCAGCACCAGCCGGTAATGCCGCGGCTGGTCGCGGGGGATGCGCACAATCGTGATGGCCGCCAGCAGGCTCTTGCCGTCCTGCTCCACTTTTACTACCGCACTATCCTGACCCTGACTCCAGTATGTCGCCAGACGTATCGGGTGCGAGGAATAGATCAGCTGGTTTTCGTAGTCATACAGCTGCACCAGGTTGATATCGAGCTGCCTTGCCAGTCGCCACAGCGGCGAGGGGACCGGTGATTGTCCCGCCTTGAGATTCATGACTCCCTGTGTTGATTCCTCCAGCACATCGGCAAACAGCCGTGAATTCTCGTGGATGCGGTCCAGGGAATCCCTGGTCACCTGCGCCGCCTCGCGTAACCAGCGTTCAATGGATTCATCGGTGCGGCCGGCGATCCAGGATGCCGAGATCCAGCCCGTGATCAGCATGGGTACGACGATGATCACGATGATGACGAACATTACCTTGCGTTGCAGGCGATTGAGAGGCAGTAGCGCATTCATCCTACAAATTCCGTCGATTCCCGCATTTCACGTAGCCCGGGACCCGCTGCGAAGCGGCTTGTTGTCCGGCGCGGGATGGACATCTTGCTGAATTAAAAGCAGATAACGGTTCCGCCGATGGCTGGCCCGATACTTGCAGTAAAGGCGATTAACATCCCGATCAACTTACTACAGTACGCCAATGACCATGACCAGCACAAAATATTACCGGATGATGGAGAAATTACACCGCCCCGACAATGCTAAGCCTGGAGGTACCGCACAGGACGATGCCAGTCACTCCCGCCGCCTGAGCGGCGGCTACTGGCTAGGCGGCGCACTTGTTGCCGTGCTGGTACTCGTTTTTCTGATGCAGGGAGGGCTTCCGCCCTCGGACTCACAGGAACTTGCCTGGCTCAACCGGTTGGCCACCGCGAATAATCCCGATGCCCAACTCCAGCTCGGGCTGGCCTATCGTGAGGGTCGGTATGGACTGGCTCCGGACGCCAGGGCTGGACATTACTGGCTGGAGAAGGCCGCTCGCAATGGCGAGGAGTATGCCGTCGACCTGCTTGCCGGTCGCCCGACGACTGAGGCGGGTGCGGACGAAGCCGCCCGAACACCGGTCTCCAGTCGTCTGGATACCATCGCCACGCATATTAAATCCCCGATGCTGGTTACGATCTCGGCATTTTGGAAAATCCTGGGACTGGGTTTAACCGGGAGTCAGTCGCCCGATGCGCTGCAGCAACGGGCGCAATCCGGTGATCCGGCTGCCGAATTTCAACTTGGCATGCGTTACCGCGACGGCGCATGGAGTGTGAATCGCGATCCTGACAAGGCGTCGTACTGGCTGAAACGTGCTGCCGACGCCGGAAATCCGCTGGCCGTGAAGGCCCTGGCGGAAGACGAAAACATAAGTAAATGAAAAATATATAATAAAATAACATGTAACTGGTTGTGGCTCGATATGCCGCCTTGACATATATGTAAATCAATATATAATAACATTCTAATTTATATAGTGTTGAGGTATGTCATGAACACAAGACGACAGTTAGCGTGTTTTGGACTGGCGGTGGCGCTGTCTATCAGCACCCTGACCGGCATGGCCGGTGAGAGTGACCTGTGTGCTCCGTTCAAAAATAATGACAAGGTCGATCAGTCGCTGCTGGAGACGATGCTCGAGGCGGCTGATGGCGGTCGTCTTTATCGGATCGAGGCTTCATCCTCGAAGGTCGGCTTCTGCGTGGACAGCCAGCTCAAGCGCGTCGAAGGTGACTTCCGGGAATTCCAGGGCGGCATGGCCCTCAGTAAGGAAGGCGCCGGCAAGGCGCAAACACTGGTGGTGATCAAGGCCGGCAGTCTGGATACCGACGGTGCGCTCATCGAAAGCATGATAAAGAGCGAGCGTTTCTTCGATGTGGAGAATTATCCCGAGATCCTGTTCATCAGCACCGGTTTTGAATGGACCGGCAGCACCACAGCGAAACTGACGGGTGACCTGACGCTGCATGGCGTCACAAAACCGGTCGTCTTCAACGTGACGTTGACGGATATCAAGGACAGGACGGCGGGAGAAGGCGAGCGAATCCTGGTCAAGGCGACCACGAAGGTCAGCCGCGCTGAATTCGGCATGGACACCCTGTCGTCGCTGGTCGATGACAACGTGCAGTTATGCATGAGCGTCAAGGCGAGGAAATTCGCGGGCAAGGGGTGAGAAGGGGTGAGCGAAAAAAAAAACGGATTAACAACCCGAATGGCGCTTGCTTAAGGAATATCGTCAATAAATGAATAGACACGGAATAGACAGTAATAATGTCTGTGTCTTCCGTGGCTATTGACATGTTTCGGGCTTAAACAAACCCCATTCGGGTTAACCGACCGCTGTGTCGCTCCCAGTCTCCGGTACGGCGTCCTCTCCGTCATCGAGGCGCTCGACATCCACGGCTACGTGTATCCGGTGACCCGGATCGCCACCGTAAACGACACCCTTCAGTGGTGAAACATCCCCGAAATCGCGCCCCCAGGCTGTGGTGATATGCTGGTACTGCGGGATCTGATTGTTGGTGGGATCGAAGTCCATCCAGCCCGTCTCGGGCAGAAAGACCGAGAACCAGGCATGGG
>JBAVKA010000173.1:0-1509 GCA_049688075.1 Gammaproteobacteria bacterium | reverse complement strand
CCCAGAAATAGATCTCGGCTTTTTCCCGCCTGGCCCGGGAAACCAGGGTCGGGTAGGTATCGCGCTGCCAGCGTTGTACCGCCTGCGGATCACGCTGATAGGCGCGCTGCAACGGCTTTTGCGGCGTCAGGTTGAGTTCGGCCAGCAGGGTACCTACCGAGGTGATACTCAGTGGGATGCCGAATTTCCTGACAATCAGTTCGCGCACAATCGCTCGCGTCCACAACCCAAAATCAAAACCATACTGCAGCGGATTCTTGCCATTGATCCAGCGAAAGACCTGGCGTTTCTGGGTTGCCGTGAGCTTCGGCGGGCGACCCGTACCCTTGCGCGCGACCAGCGCCCGCTTGCCATGCCCGCGCCCACGCACCTTGGCGAGCCACTTGTAGGCCGTCGTGCGGCACAAGCCGTAGCTCTGCATTACGCTCGCCGCATCCTCGCCCTCAAGGATGCGTTCCACTGCCATCAAGCGTATGGCTTCCTGGGTCTTACGATCATGGCTACGTCCGTCTCTTTTCATGATCGATTGGAGTTCAGTTGTGAACATTATGTTCCCTGTTTGTAGACTTAATTACTGACTTATGAGTAACTGTTAACGAGGCGGATGCATTGAGGCAAACCGTAAAGACCATAAATCTTGATTACGGTTGCTGAATAAATAATTCTCTATTAACGGTCCTTTATAGGGCCGTTCTTTTTTAGACGGTACGCTTAGTCTAAGGAGGAAATGTATGAACACTATATTGGACTGGCGACTAAAGGCGTCGATATTCTTCTACAGCCTTTTTTTGCTTTTCACTGTTACCTTTTCAGTGACCTATCTATTCCGCTCAGAGTTTATGCCTTGGCACGTTGCAATCGCTGAACAAAACTGGGTCGATATCAGTCTAGGCATGCAGAGCCTTATTCTGGGACTGATGAAAGCTCTCGGAGGAGCATGGTTATCGACGGCAGTTGCTATATCTATCCTTCTTGTTAAGTCTATCAGGCAAGGTATTCGATGGGCCTATTGGGCAATACCAGCAATCGGTCTGCCTCCAGCGGTCATCAATTTGTTTATAGGAATCAATGAGGCGCTCAATACATCAGGTTCACCTCCGTGGGTACTTCCTGCCTTCGCAGTACTAATACTTATAGCCGGATTCATTTTATTCTTGATTTCGGAAGACAAGTAAGATCATGCCAGCCGGCCTGCTTCAGATCGCCTATTCCTGAATCGTGAATGACCGGAACTGACCGTTCCCTGTCCTACACCAGAAGCTTATATAAAATTTCGGCAATGGACGGGAGTCGACCCAAACCAGATGTTCAGCATTTCTTCCTAGACGGCAGGAATGTACTGGAACCGGTCGTTCCCAGACCGGGTTCTGGACGGAGACTAGCGACCCGTTTCGGCCATTCAGCTGTGGCTTGTATGGCCAGATTACTGAACGACGCGGAGTGTGTTTGCTACTAGCGAACACTTTCAACAAAAATGTTGTGCACTCCCCAAACTTGAAACAGTGCTGC
>JBAVKA010000172.1:0-5136 GCA_049688075.1 Gammaproteobacteria bacterium | reverse complement strand
CCTCCATCCGTTTCTGCCACCACATCGGTCTGAACTACGTGTCCTGTTCGCCGCCACGGGTGCCGGTAGCCCGGCTGGCGGCGGCACAGGCCGCGCTGACCGAGGACAGCTACCGCATCGACTAGCGGCTTGTGCGCACGACTTGTCCGGGCCGGGCAAGATGCAGACCGTCATCTGGCTTTGTCGGGATTTTTGATCAACCGCCTGCAGGAGCGGGTTTGGCCGCGAACGTGACGTTCGAAAATCAGCATGTTCGCCGGCATACCCAGAGGGCACAAGAGCCCGCTCCTGCGGAGATAAGCTCCAATATTCGAGGTACCCTTAAGGCGTTCATCCAGTCAGCGCCGCGACGACCTCAGGCATACAGCCGCAGCAATACGCCACCCCGACACCAGGTCGAACCTGGCGCGACCTGTCATAACCGGTAACGAAGGTCGTGGCCGCGAAAACCCGGGACGGGATCCTCGAGGTCGCGTCCCAGTCCGATGCACTTGAAGCGTTCCCCCATTTCACCCGGCAGTATCAGGGTCTTGGCCTCCCGGGCCTGCCGCAGGTAGGCGGCCGAATCGGTCGGTCCCGCCGCCTGCAGCAGGCTGTCCAGCCCGCAGTCCAGCAGGAACCAGGCCTGGCTGGTGTAGCCAACGACATCCAGCCCCGTCGCGACGCCGGCTTCGGCGACCGCGGTAAAATCCACGTGCGCCGTGATGTCCTGCAGTCCCGGCCAGAGAAACGGGTTCTCATGGGCACGGTGCCGGTAGTGGCACATGAGTGTGCCCTCCCGGTGCTGCGGGTGATAGTACTCATGGCGCGGATAGCCATAGTCGACCACCAGGAGCAGACCCCGGTCCAGGATCGTGGCGATGCCCTGCAGCCAGGACGAGAGCAGCAGGTTGATCTCGGAGACGTACCCCGGAAGCAGTCCGGGGTCCTCAGCAAGCCGTCGTACCGCGGCAACCAGTTCAGGGTCGTGCGCCTCCCGGGCGCACCAGCCAAAGGCATCACCCCGGCATTCGACATGAAAGTGCCCGATGCCGTCGCCGTTCCAGCGGAAACGTTCCACCGGCATGGCATCCAGCACCTCGTTGGCCAGCAGCACGCCGCGAAAACCGCCCTCGGGCAGCCCGTCGAGCCAGTCGACGCGCTCGAGCAGCCGCGGCGTCAACCGGCGCAGGGTTTCCTGCTGCCGGCTGCGCAATTCGCCGCTGAGCTCGAGGATGAGATAGCGTCCCGGCAGTCGGCCGAGCCGCTCCAGTTCCGCCAGCAGTGTCGCGGCCAGCGCGCCGGTGCCGGCGCCGAACTCCAGAATGTCCCCCTTCTCCAGCTGCTCCAGCACACCGTTGCAGGTCCGCGCCAGGCAGCGGCCGAACAGGAGCGAGATCTCGGGCGCCGTGACGTAATCCCCCGCGGCGCCGAATTTCTGCGACCCCGCGCTATAGTAGCCATGCCCGGGACTGTACAGACACAGCTCCATGTAGCGCGAAAACGGCAGGACGCCGCCCCCGTCAAGGATCTCCCGGCGGATCAGGCCGACGAGTCGCTCACTGTGGGCCAGCGCTTGCGCGGACGGTGCGGGCAGGTCAGACACGCCCTGAATCAACCACGGTGCGAAGCAGACAAGGAGGTGTTGCCATTTCGGCGGCTTCCCCGACGACAGCGGCCATGACGCGCCGCCATCAGGGCGCCGTGGCGGGCGGCCAGTCTATCCGCGACAGGGTCTGGCCCGCTTCATCGAAAGCGGACAACATGTCGGCATAGCGTTTGCCGCTGACCGGGTGGCGTAACGCACCGGCGATCTCGGCCAGGGGCGCCAGCACGAAAGCGTAGCGTGTGATGTCCGCACGCGGCAACGCCAGGCCGTCCGCCTCCGTCACCAGGTCGTCATAGAGGAGCAGATCAAGATCCAGGGTACGGGCCGACAGGCCCGCGGTGCGAATCCGGCCGCTGGCATCTTCGATGCAGTGCAACATGTTCTGGATCTCGCGCGGAGTGTGACTGGTGTCGAATCCCACAACCAGGTTATAGAAGGGATTGCTGTCGAATCCAACCGCCTCGGTTTCATAAACCGAGGAACGTTGCAGCTCGCCAAACGAGGCTTCCAGCAGGCTCAATGCCAGGTCGATGTTGCGCTCGCGTTCGATGTTGCTGCCGACACTGACATACACGCGCGCCACTCAAACAGACTCCCGGGCGCCCCGCTCGATCATCACGCCGACATCGCGTGAACCGCGCAGGGCGCCGGGCTTGTGCAGCCGCAGCCGCAGCCAGGCCACGTTGAATTCCTCCAGCACGATCGCGGCGATCTTCTCGGCCAGGGTTTCCACCAGCTGGAAATCGCTCGCCCCGACAAATTCAATCAGGCGTTTGGCGACGGCCTTGTAATTCAGTGTGTCATCGATGCTGTCTGTGGCGGACGCCTTGCGGATATCCGCCGCCATTTCCAGATCGAGACTGACAGTTTGCCTGGTCACCCGCTCCCAGTCATAGATTCCGATGATGGTATCAATCCGCAACTCACTGATGAAGATAATGTCCATGTCACTCACGCGCCGTTGTCGTTGCGGTCAATATAGGTCCTTGCCGCGCCGTTGGCCAGCCTGGCCGGATGCTCGCCACCCGTTGCGCTTGACGCCGCGCGGCTTTGCGATTCCAATGCGCCCCATGATCATCGATATCCTGCTGGTGCTGGGCGGCTACCTCTTCGGCTCGATCTCCACCGCCATCCTCACCTGTAAACTCATGGGGCTGCCGGACCCGCGCACCGAGGGTTCAGGCAACCCCGGTGCGACCAACGTCCTGCGGCTGGGCGGGAAAAAAGCGGCGATCCTGACGCTGGCCGGCGACATGCTAAAGGGACTGATACCGGTGCTGATAGCGCAGGCCCTGCACGCCAGCCCGCTCATCCTGTCCGCCACGGCGCTGTCCGCCTTTCTCGGCCATCTTTACCCGGTGTTCTTCAGCTTCCAGGGCGGCAAGGGCGTCGCCACCGCGCTCGGCGTAGCCCTCGGCCTGTACTGGCCGGTCGGCGTGAGCGCTGCCGGTATCTGGCTACTGATGGCCTTCGTGTTTCGTATCTCCTCGCTGTCCGCTCTCACGGCAATGCTGCTGGCGCCCGCCTGTTTCTGGCTGCTGAAGCCCGAGCCGGCGTTTATCAGCGTCATGGTCATCATCACCCTCATGCTGTTCTGGCGGCATCGCACCAATATCCGGGATCTCCTCAACGGCACAGAGGGTAAAATCGAATTGCGCTCCAGCGACGACAAGCAAGACACTGATTGAGCCCTCCAGTGGAGCGCCTGATCAAGCCTGTGATTCGCGCCTGAAGCTACACGGCATCCAGTTCTTCCAGCGACCAGCGCGGCAACACCCTGACGGCGAGCCCTTCCGTGCGACCGGCCTGCAGCCGCTGATAACCCGCGCAGGCGATCATGGCGCCGTTATCGGTGCAGAACTCCGGCCGCGGGTAGAACACGCGGCCGCCTTCACGCTTCATGAGATCGGAGAGTCGTTCACGCAGCCGCTGATTGGCCCCGACGCCGCCGGCCACCACCAGGCGTCCGATGCCGGATTCGGCGAGCGCACGCCGGCATTTGATCATGAGGGTGTCGACCACGGCCTCCTCAAACGCGCGCGCGATGTCCGCCCGTTCCTGCGCACCCTGCGCGGATTCACGCCAGGTGTTCAGGGCAAAAGTCTTCAGACCACTGAAGCTGAAGTCCAGTCCCGGACGGTCGGTCATGGGCCGCGGAAAGCGATAGCGCGCCGGATCTCCCTGCCGTGCGAGCTCTGCGAGCGACGGCCCGCCCGGATACGGCAGTCCGAGCAGCTTGGCTGTCTTGTCAAAGGCCTCCCCCACGGCATCGTCAACGGAATCGCCCAGCACCCGGTAGCGCCCCACCCCGCCGACTTCGACCAGCAGCGTGTGGCCGCCGGACACCAGCAGTGCGATAAAGGGAAATCCGGGCGGCTCCGCTTCCAGCATTGGGGCCAGCAAATGCCCCTCCATATGATGCACGGCGATGGCGGGCACCTTCCAGGCCCAGGCCAGGCTGCGCCCCGTCAGTGCGCCTACCAGCAGCGCCCCGACCAGTCCCGGGCCAGCCGTATAGGCGACGCCATCCACCTTGCCTGGAGATATTGCACTGTCTTTCAGTACCTTATGTACCATCGGCAGGAGCTTGCGGACATGGTCCCGGGAAGCCAGCTCCGGCACCACCCCCCCGTAGCGGGCATGCAGGGCGATCTGGCTGTGCAGGGCATGGGCCAGCAACCCGCCGACGCCGTCATACACCGCCACACCGGTTTCGTCACACGAGGTTTCTATACCCAGCACACGCATGCCGCGATTATCTACGACGGTTCTTGTTACACAAGGTAATTTTGCCTTTTTGCCGGGACCTGTATAAAATGCGCAGCCCTCGCTCACTTGAGCTGAACAACCGTCTGGAAACTGTATGCCAAATGTACGTGTAAAAGATAACGAACCGTTCGAGATCGCCATGCGGCGCTTCAAGCGCGCCTGCGAAAAGGCCGGTATTCTGGCCGAAGTGCGCCGTCGCGAGTTTTACGAAAAGCCCACCCAGGAGCGCAAGCGCAAGCAGGCCGCCGCCGTCAAACGCACCCAGAAGAAAGTCTCGCGCGAGCTCGCCCGCCGCGTTCGCCTCTACTGATACTCCGCAATCCCCCTCGGCATGTCCCTCAAGGAACGCATTCAGCAAGACATGAAGGACGCGATGCGGGCCGCTGACAAACCGCGGCTGGGGACCATCCGCTTGATGCTCGCGGCGATCAAGCAGATAGAGGTCGATGAACGCAAGGATCTTGACGATACCGGGGTCACGGTCGTGCTCGACAGGATGGTCAAGCAGCGGCGTGAATCCATCAGCCAGTTCGAGAAGGCCGGTCGCACGGACCTGGTCGATAAGGAAGCCGCCGAACTGGTTATCATCCAGACCTACCTGCCGGAACCACTGAGCGAGAGCGAGCTGAATACCCTGATCGATGCGGCCATGGCACAAACCGGCGCGGCATCCATCAAGGACATGGGTAAGGTGATGGCGCTGCTGAAACCCGGGCTGCAGGGTCGAGCCGACATGGGCGCCGTCAGCGCAATGATCAAGGCCCGGCTCGGCTGAACAA
>JBAVKA010000171.1:0-22988 GCA_049688075.1 Gammaproteobacteria bacterium | reverse complement strand
GCTGCGCGAGCAGCGTGGTCGGGACCAGTACGGCCACCTGCCTGCCGTCCTGGATCGCCAGAAAGGCCGCCCGCATGGCCACCTCCGTCTTGCCGAAGCCGACGTCGCCGCACACCACCCGGTCCATTGGCAGCGGCGACTGCATATCGCCGAGTACGCTGTCGATGGTGTTCTCCTGATCGGGCGTCTCCTCGAAGGGAAAGGCGGCGGCGAATGCCGCATAGTCGTCCTGGGGAGATGCATAGGCATGCCCATGACGGGCGGCCCGGCGCGCATAGACATCCAGCAACTCGACCGCCACGTCATGCACGCGCTTCGCGGCCTTCTGACGGGCGCGCTGCCACTGCTCGCCGCCGAGCTTGTGCAGCGGGGCCTCTTCGGGCGATGCGCCGGTATAGCGGCTGACCAGCTGCAGGGAGGCGACCGGGACGTAGAGCTTGTCCCCGCCGTCGTATTCGATGCAGAGGTACTCGGCCGGGATGTCGTTGACGGTCAGCGTCTCCAGTCCGCGGTAGCGTCCAACCCCGTGCTTTTCGTGCACCACCGGCGCCCCGAGGTTGAGATCGGTGAGGTCCCGGATGATCGCGGCGGGGTCGCGTTCCGGTTTGCGCCGGCGCATTTGCCGGGCGCGTTCCCCGAACAGGCTGGTCTCCGTAATGACGGCGATGGCCGGGACATCCATCACCATCCCTTGTTCCAGCGGGGCAACCGTCAGGCACACGGGATCGGTCGCGGCGATGAAGTCCGCCCATGACCTGACCACGACCGGCCGGATCGCGAAACCCTGCAGCTGGTCGTGCAGGGTTTCGCGCCGGCCGCTCGATTCCGCCGTCAGCAGGATACGCCCGGGAAATTCGGCGACGAACGTCTGCAACGCGCCGGCGGGCGCCTCGTGTCGCGGGCGGATTTTCAGGTCTCCGAGCGGGCACGTGGCGTAAGCGATGCAATCGTCCGGCGGGTCGATCGCGCCGGAAGCAATCACCCGGATCAGTGGATACCGGTTCTGCAAGTCCCGCAGTTCTGCCATGCGGAGATAGAGCCTCTCCGGTGACAGGATCGGCCGTTCCCGATCATGCCGGCGCGATTCAAAGCGTTCCGCGAGTTGTCTCTGGAAGTCCTCGCCGGCCGCCTCGGTGGCATCCAGGAAGACAAGGCAGGTGTCGCCGGGCAGGTAGTCGAACAGGGACTCTGTTTCCTCGAAGAACAACGGCAGATAGTATTCGATTCCGCCGGAGGTAATTCCCTGGCTGATCTCGCGATAAATGGAGCAGTCCTGCGGGTTGCCCTCGAAGCTCGCGCGAAACCGCTGGCGGAAACCCCGGATACCTTCCTCGTCAAGGGGGAATTCCCTGGCGGGCAGCAGGTTGACGGCATCCTGTTCCGTCAGGGAACGCTGGGTTTCGGGGTCAAAGGTCCTGATGGAATCGATCTCCGCATCGAACCGGTCGATGCGCAGGGGTAGCGGGCTGCCCATCGGGTAGAGATCGAGCAGCGACCCGCGCACGGCGAATTCCCCGTGCTCCATGACCTGGGATACGCAGCGGTAGCCGGCGCTGTCGAGTCGGGTGCGTATCGCATCGAGGTCCAGCCGCTGCCCGCGGCGCAGGATGAGGCTGTGCTGGTAGAGAAAGCCGCGTGGCGGCAGACGCTGCAGCAGGGTGGTTACGGCAATGATCAGCACGCTCCGGCGCATCCCGGCCAGATGGTTCAGTGTGGCGAGACGCTCCGAAATGATGTCCTGGTGTGGTGAAAAAGTGTCGTAGGGCAGGGTCTCCCAGTCCGGGAAAGTCTGAATGCCGATGGCGCTGCCGGAAAGGAAAAATTCCAGCTGTTCCTGCAGTACCTCGGCGCTTTGCATGTCCGGTGTGATGACGGCCAGTGGCCCGTCAAGGTGCGAGGCGGCGCGTGCGAGCGCGAGCGGCAGACTGTCGCCGGCCGGCCGGGTCCAGGAGACGACGCGGCGCTGACCGGGCAGCACCGGCTCAAGCAGACTGACCCGGGCGGGCGCCTGGTGTTGTGGTGCCGATCGATGCATTGAATCAGGATTTGATGGCTGTCGGGAGAACGGGTTAGATAGATCGGGTATTATCACACAGGCCGAAGGAGTGTGCTGTCCGTCTCATCGCGGACATGTTCGTCTTTCCTGCGGGTTGACGGTCATGGGGCTTAAGTATAGCGTCTCGACTGCAACTCCGGCCATCTCCGCCATGCCTCCAGGATACAGGACCAACAGCAATTGATATCAGGACGCCCCGGACCGGCCTCAAAAAGAATCAATAAGGAACAATAATGGGCGAGACCTACGGAGAATGGCTGCTGCGCTGGCGCTACCTGCTGCTGGTGACGACAATCGCGCTGGTTGCCGTGGCCGCCAGCGGGATGCGCTTCCTCGAGTTCAAGACCGATTACCGCGTTTTTTTCAGCGCCGACAATCCCCAGCTGCGGGCCTTCGAACAACTGCAGAACACCTATACCAAATCGGATAACGTCCTGTTCGTGCTGGTTCCCCGGAACGGCAGGGTATTCACACGGGAAACGCTCGCCAGTGTGGTGAAACTCACGCAGGCCGCCTGGCAGATCCCCTACTCGATCCGGGTTGATTCAATCACCAATTTCCAGCACACCGAGGCCGATGGCGATGACCTTGTGGTCGACGACCTGGTGGCGGACGTCGAGGCGCTGGACGAAGCCGGCCTTCAGCGGATTCGCGACATCGCCGTGCACGAGCCCTTGCTGGTCGATCGGCTGATCTCGCCGGACGGACGGGTTACCGGCGTCAATGTCACGATCCAGTTGCCTGAGGCGGGTTCCGGTCGAGAAGTACTCGAGATCACCGCCCACGCGCGCCGTCTGGTTGCTCAAATCGAGGCGGACAATCACGATCTGGATGTCTACCTCACCGGGATGGTGATCATGAACAATTCCTTCCCGGAAGTGATTCTGCATGACCAGAAAACCCTCGTGCCGATGATGTTCGGCGTAGTGATCCTGACCCTCATCCTGCTACTGCGCTCCGCCTCCGCGACTCTGGCGACTTTCCTGGTCATCGTGTTTTCCGTGCTGACCGCCATGGGGCTGACCGGCTGGCTTGGTATTGCGCTGACACCGCCTTCCGCCGCCGCACCCACCATCATCCTCACCCTGGCGGTGGCCGACTGTGTCCACATCCTGGTGAGTTTTCTGCACGCCATGCGCCGCGGCCTGGACAAGGCGAACGCCATGGTCGACAGCCTGCGGATCAACCTGCAGCCCGTATTCCTCACCTCGTTGACTACGGTGATCGGATTCATGAGCATGAACTTCAGCGATGCGCCGCCGTTCCGGGATCTCGGCAATATCGTGGCGATGGGTGTGGCAGCCGCGTTTGTTTTTTCGGTGGGTTTCCTGCCGGCCCTGATGCTGCTCCTGCCGGTGCGCGTCCAGCCGGGCGCCACGCGGCGGTCCCTGATAATGGAGCGTTTTGCCGATTATGTCGTCAGACGGCGCAGTCAGCTCTTCTGGGGCATGGGGCTTCTGGTCGTGGCCCTGGTGGTATTTATCCCGCGCAACCAGCTCAATGACGAATACATAAAATATTTCGACAACACCATCGACTTCCGCAACGCGACCGACTTCGCAAGCGAGAACCTCACCGGTCTCTACACCATCGAGTATTCCCTGGGGACCGGAGAGAGCGGGGGCATCAGCGATCCGCAATTTCTTCGCGACGTGGAACGCTTTGCCGACTGGTACCGGAGGCAGCCCGCGGTTCTGCACGTCAATTCGCTGACCGACATCATGAAACGGCTCAACAAGAACCTGCATGGGGATGACCCGGCCTGGTACCGGCTGCCCGACCAGCGCGACATGGCGGCGCAATACCTGCTGCTCTACGAGATGTCGCTGCCGTACGGACTGGATCTCAACAACCAGATCGACGTCGGCAAATCGGCGACCCGTCTCGCGGTGACGGTAGGAAACATTTCCTCCAACGAGATGCTGGCGCTCGAGGATACCGCACAGGACTGGCTGAAACAGAATGCCCCCACCATGCGCTCCGATGGCGCGAGTCCCGCGGTCATGTTCGCGCACATCGGGCAGCGTAATATCCGCAGCATGCTGACCGGCACCACGGTGGCACTGGTGCTCATTTCGCTGGTGCTGGTCATCGCCCTGCGATCCCTGAAAATCGGTCTGGTCAGCCTGATCCCGAATCTTGCACCGGCTGCCATGGCATTCGGGTTGTGGGGCGTGCTGGTGGGCGAAGTTGGACTCGCACTATCCGTGGTGACAGGCATGACGCTGGGCATCGTCGTTGACGACACGGTGCATTTTCTCAGCAAGTACCTGCGCGCCCGTCGCGAGCAAAACCTTGATTCGCCCGATGCGGTACGCTATGCGTTCTCCACCGTCGGTATGGCGCTGGGAGTGACCTCGGTGGTCCTGATTTTCGGTTTTCTGGTCCTGACCCTGTCGCCATTCCGGATGAACGCGGATATGGGGTTGCTGACCGCCGTCACCATTGCCTTTGCGCTCGCCGCCGATTTCCTGTTTCTACCACCCTTGTTGATGAAGGTTGACAAATGACTATGAGAAAACTGCTGTTACTCTGTGTGCTTGCTCTGATGCCGGTGATTGCCGTGGCCGAAACACCGGCGGAGAAGGGTCTGGCCATCGCCGTCGAGGCGGACGCGAGGGACAAGGGGTTCGGCGATTCGACGGCCGGCATGGACATGGTCCTGCGCAACCGGCAGGGCGATGAAAGCCGGCGCGCGGTGCGGGTGCGTACCCTGGAGGTCGAGGGCGACGGCGACAAGAGCCTGTCAATCTTCGATTCACCGGCCGACGTCAAGGGCACGGCCTTCCTGACGTTTTCGCATGTCACCGGACTCGATGACCAGTGGCTCTATCTGCCCTCGCTCAAACGGGTGAAACGCATCTCCTCGAAAAACAAGTCGGGCCCGTTCATGGGCAGCGAGTTCGCCTACGAGGACATCGCCTCCGATGAGGTCGAGAAATACACTTACAGGTACCTGCGGGACGAGACGTATGAGGGAATGGACTGCTTCGTGATCGAACGCCGGCCGGTCGATCCGAATTCCGGCTACATACGCCAGGAGGTCTGGATCGACAAGCAGGAGTACCGGCCGCAGCAGGTGGTCTACTACGACCGCAAGGACACGCTGCTGAAGACGCTCACCTTCCACGAGTACCGGCAGTATCTGGACAAATTCTGGCGCGCCCAGCGCATGGAGATGGTCAACCACCAGACCGGCAAGAGTACGACGCTGTCGTGGAGTGACTACCGTTTTCAAACCGGTCTCACGGACCGGGATTTTGACCAGAACAGCCTGAAGCGGGCGAGGTAGCTGCGGGACAGGCTGCTAGCGGATCTCCTCAATGGTGAAGTGTTTTTCCATCACTACCGGGGTGATCAGGGCATAGCCCTGCAGCTGCCAGTGGGCGAGTTCCGTGATCGCCGAGGGCACCACCTCGACGAACTCATAGAACGCATCCGGTTGATAACCATAGTCGTGAGCGGCTATGCCGCATACCTTGAACTGCACGCCCAGGCTGGCGTAGTAGCGCATGCGTTCGACGGCGTCCTGGTATTTTTCAAAGTTCTTGCGCGCCAGTGCCACGATCTCCGTGCCGTGAATAACGACCTTGATGTTCAGAAATTCGGGCGCGATGTCATACGGGGCATCCATGAGCGGGTTCATGAGTGAGCGGATCCAGTACAGGGCAGCATTGATTTTTACCGGATTGTCGAAATAGAAATCGAACACCACATTCTGTTCGGTATAGGGAGTCTGTACTTGCCGGGAAACTTCCTCGCCGGTAGACGGACCGGCGGTGAGCATCAGTAAAAGATACAGTGCAGCCGCTACGGAGATTGGCCTGCGTTGTCTCATGGGGAGTCGCCTGGGCGTGACGGCATTATTTCTCCCGCCACCGTGGTCAGGCCGAGAATTTCCCAGTCCTGCATTCCGCCGCGGTACCACTTGATCTTCGCGGCGGGATATCCAAACCGGAGCAGGGTCTGGATGTTGTTTGGCGACTGGCCGCACCAGATGCCGTTGCAGAACAGCACCAGGGTTTTTACCTTGCTGAAGTCCCACAGGTCTTCCTGATGCACGGCGCCGAATTGATTCTCCAGGATCTCGGCGATGTTCATCGGATCGGTGCCCTGGGACGGATTCAGGCTGGTCCAGGGGATATTGACCGAGCCCGGTATGGTGCCTTTTTTCACCCAGTCGGGGGTGCGTGAATCAATCACCAGAACCGAAGTATCCCCCTTGCTGATGCGCGAGAGATAGTCGAGGACTTCGACTTCGCCGATCGTCTCGACGCCAGGCGCCAGACTGTAGTGTTGTACACAGAACGGAGGACACTTGCGCGAGGTTTTTGCAAAGTCCGGATTGACCCTGTGATTTTCGTCCTGGTTGCGCTGGATGGTGACTTTCTTGCCGTTGTGCATGACCTCGACAGAGGCGATATCGGGCGTGATCCTGACGGTCATCTCTCCGGCGGCCAGGGTACCGGTTGAGAGAACTACCGCTGCGGAGATCGCGGTTGCTGTGAAAAGTGTCTTTATCGAGGTCATCATTGCTGTCCCTTTACCCTGGTGTGATGATTCAAGTGTAGCTCGATAACCCTTATCCTGGACGGTACTGCAGGCATCGCCCGGAATCAGGCGGCCGAGGTTTCCTGCGGGTTGCGGTGTTTCCTCGCGAGTAGCACACGTTTTTCGTAGGCTTCCTGCGCCACCCTGACATCCTCGAGGAAATAGTCGAGTTCGTCCATGTGCAGCGCCTGTGGACCATCAACCAGCGCCTTGCTCGGTACAGGGTGAAAATCGACGAGTATCATGTTGGCCCCGGCGATCACACCCTGGGCGGTCACGTGAAATACATCCAGAATGCCCTCCGGCGAGGCATCACGGCTGCCCACGGAATGCGAGGGGTCGATGCACACGGGCATGCGCGTCAGACGTTTGACGACCGGCACGTGAGAGAAATCGACGAAGTTGCGATGCGGGTCGCCCATGTTGGTCTTCATGCCGCGCAATCCGAATACGACGCGCCGGTTGCCTTCGCTGGCCAGGTATTCGGCCGCGTTGAGGGATTCCTCCAGCGTGATGCCGAAGCCTCGTTTCAGCAGCACGGGGAAATCACGCTGGCGGCCTGCTGCCTTGAGCAGTTCGAAGTTCTGGGTATTGCGGGTGCCGATCTGCAGTAGCACCCCGGTTGGATTTCCCGTCAGATCGAGCGCTTCCCGGATTTCCTGCACGTGCATGTCATGGGTCACTTCCATGGCGATAACCTTGATGTCGTGTTTGCCAGCCAGTTCGAACACATAGGGGAGACAGCTCTTGCCATGTCCCTGGAAGGAATAGGGGTTGGTGCGCGGTTTGTAGGCGCCCATGCGGGTGCAGGGCAGGCCGCGTTCCTGCAGGGCCTTCATCATGATTTCGGCATGCCCGGGAGTGTCGACGGCGCACAGGCCGGCGAAGACATTCAGGTTGTCCTGTCCGAAACGTACGCCATTGTATTCGAAGAAGGTCGAACGGTTGTCATCGTGATGGCGGCCGAGGACGCGGTATTCCTCGGAGACGCGCACTACCCGCTCCACGCAGGGCAGGCTCGCCATATCCTCGAGCTGCAGCGCGGCCGTGTCACCCACGAGATAGAGTTCGGTCAGCGTCTGCTGTGCGCCTACCTCGTCATGTACGCGGACCGTGATGTTCCGCAGGTTGGCCAGATGCTCCAGCAAGTGCCGGTAGGCGGTACCGTTCTTGTCGGTGTCCGCATGCAGAATCAGAATCATGATGTTGTACCTGAGAAACAGCCAGAGCCGGTCGGAACATTATCCATGGAATGCGCAGCCCTTACTACCGGTTCGCCTGCGCGCACCGGTCTCGGGGCTCAGTCGCGATAGCGGCGCAGCAGGTCCTGGTAGGCGTCGATGCGCCGGTCGCGCAGGTAGGGCCAGAGCCGTCGAATCTGTTCCGTGTGCTGCAGGTCGATCATGGCGACGACAACGCCGGCTTCGTTCTCAGTAGCCTGTTCGAGAATCTCTCCCTGGGGACCGAACACCGCACTGCTGCCCCAGAACTGTATGCCGTCTGTGTGCCCGGAGTCGTCTGCTTCGAATCCCGTGCGGTTGCAGGTCAGGACGCTCAGGCCGTTGGCGATGGCATGTGCGCGCTGTATCGTCAGCCAGGCATCGCGCTGGCGAGCCTGCTCATCGGCGGCATCCACCGGGCTCCAGCCGATCGCCGTCGGGTAGAGCAGGATCTGCGCGCCGCCAAGCGCCATCAACCGGGCGGCCTCCGGATACCACTGATCCCAGCAGACGAGTATGCCCAGCGTGCCCACGGATGTCTTCACCGGATTGAAGCCAAGATCGCCCGGGGTGAAATAGAATTTTTCGTAATACCCGGGGTCGTCGGGAATATGCATCTTGCGATAGCACCCGGCAATGCAGCCGTCTCTTTCGATTGCGACCGCCGTATTGTGGTATAGCCCGGCCGCTCGTTTCTCGAAGATCGAAGCGACAATGACGACCCCGAGTTCGGCGGCAAGCTTGCCAAGACGCTCGGTGGTGGGCCCGGGAATGGTTTCCGCCAGATCGAAGTTGGCCGTGTCCTCCGTCTGGCAGAAATACAGGCTGCCATGGAGTTCCGGCAGCAGCACCAGCCGGGCGCCCCGCGCCGTCGCTTTTCTGATGCCCTCGATGCTTGCGTCCAGATTCCGGCAGGCATCGGCGCTACAGCGCTGCTGTATCAATCCAACAGTAAGTTTCTGTGTATTCATCGCTCCGGGTAGTTTAACTGGTTAGCGAACAGGCATTGCAAATCAATTAACTGCAAAGACGCAAAGAACTGTTGTGTAAAAAATAATCAGGGAACTTTGCGTCTTTGCGTTGAAAGGCTGTTTTCATGGAATACAGAATGTATGACGGGTCGCTACAGGATGCCCGCCGGCAGCTGCATAGTGGCGCAATGCAGGCTGCCGTACTGCTGGATGAGCGGCAGGCAGTAGACCGGAATGATTTGCCGGTCGGGAAAGGCACCGGCAAGTCGTTCAAGCGCGATGGCGTCGGCCGGGTCATTGTAGACCGGCACGAGCACCGCGCCGTTGATAATGAGGAAGTTGGCGTAGCTGGCGGGCAACCGTTCGCCGGCGGCTGAGTGGACCGGCGCCGGCAGCGGCAGGGGGAGCAGATGATAGGGACGACCCTGCAGTGTCGTGAAGGTGCCGAGCTGCTTTTCCATCGCGTCAAGTTCTGTGTAGTGTCTGTCGCTCCGGTCGGTGCATTGCGTGTAGGCGATGGTGTGCGGCGAGCAGAATCGGGCCAGCATGTCGATATGCGCGTCGGTGTCGTCCCCCTCAAGTTCCCCGTGATCGAGCCAGAGCACCCGTTGCATGCCCATTTCCTCGTCAAAAAGTTGTTCAAATGCCGCTTTGTCGTGACCCGGGTTGCGGCTGTTCGTGATCAGGCAGTTCGAGGTGGTTAGCAGGCTGCCGAGGCCGTCGGTATCGATACTGCCGCCCTCGAGAACGAGCCGGAAATGCCGGCAGGCGGTAGAGAACACACCCGCTGATTCCAGCTTCCGGGTGACTTGATTATCCAGTGCGGCAGGGTATTTCTTTCCCCAACCGTCGAATACGAAGTCGAGCAGGCGTAATCCGGTGCCGTCGGAAACCGTGAGAGGTCCGTAGTCACGGATCCAGGTATCGTTTGTTTGGGCCGGGAAGAAGTGAATGGCGTCGAGCGGTATGCCAGTCCGGGCGCATGCCTGCCTGACCTCCCCGACAAGGTCCTGGTCGTAGCACACGACGAGCAGTTTCTCGTGCGCTACGACCGCCCTGGCAATGTCGAGATACACCGCGGTGACAGCCTCCAGACTGTCGGCCCAGGCGCTGTTCCTGTGCGGCCACGTCAGCAGGATAGCGCACTGGGACGCGGTTTCAGGAACAAGACAATGCGGGTGCATGGCATGCGCCAGGCAGCGTGGGTAGTGACCGCTTGCGGGTCGGGAAGCTTACTCTGCTTGTGCGTGCGTCACGACGGAGTGCAACACCGTGCTGTTCTCGAAGAACACCGAATAGCCGTCATAGTCCCAGCGGGTAATTGGCGGATGCAGAGGACCGTCATCGGTAGGTACAGGGGCGTGTTCCGTCACCGGGTTGCCGAACTCGGCACGCACGGCGTCCATCGACATGCCCCTGTGCGGCATGACCATTTGCGGCGCGGACTGGACGTTGTCCATCAGCAGCGTGTCGGCGTTGGCAGGCCCGGCAAGCAGGATGGCCAGCGAAAATGCAAACAGTGCAGAGCGGGTACTATCCATAGCTAACTCCTTGGTATACAGGATAATTTGCCGAATTCCATTACTCGTTGTGACTATATCACTGCAGGTAAAAATACAAAAGTGCAATTTTGGAATGCGTGACACGGGTCACCTGTTCATTGCAATGAGTAACCGGTATCGTGACGCATTCATGTGATACGGGTCTCGGCTGCGGAGCAGGAAACATTAACAGCACATCCGAACATTGTTTTTCAGTGGCGCCGATGATGGAGTGGACCGATCGCCATTGCCGGTATTTTCTGCGCCAGATTTCCCGTCATAGCCGGCTCTACAGTGAAATGGTAACCAGCGCCGCGCTGCTGCGTGGCGATCCCGAACAGTTGCTGGCTTTTCATCCCGCGGAGCACCCGCTGGCCCTGCAGCTTGGCGGCAGCGATCCGGTCGAACTGGCGCAAGTGGCACGTCTGGGCGAAGCCTATGGTTACGACGAGATCAACCTGAACCTGGGCTGTCCCAGCGACCGGGTGCGTTCCGGGCGCTTCGGCGCCTGTCTGATGGCAGAACCCGAACGGGTAGCCGAGTGCGTGGCGTCCATGATCGCGACGGTAGACATGCCGGTTACCGTCAAGACCCGCATCGGCATCGACGATCAGGACAGTTACGAGGCGTTGGCGGCCTTCGTGGAACGTCTGGCCGGGGCCGGCTGCCGTGCGTTCATCGTGCATGCCCGCAAGGCCATCCTGAAGGGGCTGAGCCCGAAGGAGAATCGCAGTATTCCGCCGCTGAGATACGATGTCGTCTACCGCCTGAAAAACGAGTTTCCCGGGCTGATAATCGTTCTGAACGGCGGCATCAGGCACCTGGATGAGGCGGCCGCGCATCTCGACCACGTGGATGGAGTCATGCTGGGTCGTGAAGCCTACCATAACCCCTATGTGCTCTCACACGTCGATGCCCGCTTCTTCGCTGACCCGCGTGGGGTACCGGATCGTGCCCTCATTGTTGAACGCATGCTGCCCTACATCGAGCGGGAACTGAGTGCGGGCAACGAACTCAAACATATTACGCGCCATATGCTGGGGCTGTTCCAGGGCGTGCCCGGCGCGCGCGCGTGGCGACGACACCTGAGTGAACACGCCCACCGCGCAGGCGCGGGCCCCGCGGTCATCCTCGATGCACTCGCGGCGGCAGGCGCCGTCGGTGAGGAAGAGGAAACGGCGAGAGCAGAAAGAAGTTACGCATGAATGACTTTATCCTGAATCACGAACCCGGTATCCGACTGGCTTGCTTCCTGGGGATATTCGCCGTCATGGCCGTGTGGGAACTGCTGGCGCCGCGCCGTGTGCTGTCGCAGTCGAAAAGGCAGCGTTGGTTGAATAACCTCGGACTGGTGGTATTCAATACGGCGCTCCTGCGGCTGGTGTTTCCCCTTGCGGCGGTGGGCATGGCGACGACTGCCGAACTCAACGGCTGGGGACTGTTCAACCGGGTAGAGGCCCCGGGCTGGCTGGCGCTGCCCGCCTCGGTGGTCATCCTGGACGGGGCCATCTACCTGCAACATGTCATGTTCCACGCCGTACCCCTGTTCTGGCGTCTGCACCGCGTGCACCATGCCGATCTCGATTTCGATGTCACTACCGGTTCGCGGTTTCACCCGGTTGAAATCCTGCTTTCCGTGCTCATCAAGTTCGCCGTCATCGTGCTGCTCGGGCCGCCGATCGTCGCCGTCGTGGTTTTCGAGGTTTTGCTGAACGCCTCCTCCATGTTCAATCACAGCAATGTACGCCTGCCCGCGTCCCTCGATGTCCTGCTGCGGTGGCTGATCGTGACGCCCGACATGCACCGTGTACATCACTCGCACCTCGACCACGAAACCAACAGCAATTTCGGCTTCAACCTTTCGATCTGGGACCGGTTGTTCGAAACCTACCGGAACCAGCCGCAGGAGGGGCACGAAGGTATGGTGATCGGCATCGATACCTTTCGCGATGCCGCGCACTGCGTCACCCTGCGCGGCATGCTGGGCATGCCCCTGATCGGCAAACTGGGCGATTACGCCATCAATCGCCGTCATTGGGACCGGCCGGCGAACGTGAAAGACCAGTGAGCAGGAAACAGGATGTGGTGGTGATCGGCGGCGGCCCGGGCGGACTGGTCATCGCGAGCGTGGCCGGGCAACTGGGCCTGCGGGTGACGCTGATCGAGAAGTCCGAACATCTCGGCGGCGACTGCCTGCACAGCGGCTGTGTACCCAGCAAGACACTCATCAACACCGCGCGTCTGGCTCACCGGATGCGCAACGCCGCGCAGGTCGGTCTAACCGCCTGCGACCCGGAAATCGATATCAACCGGGTACTGGACCGGGTCGACAGCGTCATCGCCCATATTCAGCGGCACGACGACCCCGAGCGCTTTCGTCACTACGGTTGCGATGTACGCTTCGGCGCGGCTCGCTTCCTCAATCCCCATGAGGTCACCGTCAACGAGGAAGTCATCCGTAGCAAGCGTTTCGTGATCGCGACCGGATCGCAGCCGCTCGTTCCACCGATTCCGGGAATCGCCGAAGTTGGCTACGACACCAACGAAACCATTTTCAAGCGCCGGGAACTGCCTCCCCGTCTGGCCGTCATCGGCGGCGGACCGGTCGGTGTCGAACTGGCGCAGGCATTTGCCCGGCTCGGCAGCCGGGTAACGATTGTCGAGGCGGCCGACCGGATTCTGCCCGTGGCAGACGGCGAGGTCTCCGCCGTGCTTCGTCAGGTGCTGGAAGGCGAGGGCATCACCCTGCATCTGTCCTGCCAGGTGGAGAGTGCCCGGCGCGACGGTGACAGCCGCCAGCTGTTCCTCACCAACGGTGCTAGCGTCGAATGCGAGCGAATACTCGTGGCCGCCGGACGGCGCCCGGCCGTCTTCGGGCTGGGTCTCGATGAGGCCGGGGTGGAGTACAACGCCAAAGCGGTGGTGGTCGATGCACGCCTGCGCACCAGCCAGTCGCAAATTTATGCCGTCGGCGACGTGTGCGGGCCTTACCAGTTTACCCACATGGCGGAATACCAGGCCGGCATCGTCCTCGCCAGCCTGCTGTTCAGAGTGCCGCGCAAGGTCGATTACCGGGTGATCCCGGGCGTCATCTACACCGATCCCGAAGCCGCGCAGGTCGGCCTGACCGAGCAGCAGGCGCAGGCGCAGGGACTGCGCTACGAAGTTGCCCGTTTCCCGGTCAATGAAATCGACCGCGCCGTCACAGACGGCGTCGGTGAGGGTTTTATCAAGATACTGATCGCCCGCGGCCGGGTGGCGGGGGCGACTCTGGTCGGCGCGCATGCCGGTGAATTGATCCATGAACTGGCGCTGGCCATGCAGGTCAAGGCAAAGGCAGGGGATATCAGCCGCCTGATCCATGCCTACCCGACGCTTTCCCAGATTCACCGGCGTGCCATCAACGCACGCTACGCGCCACGGCTTTATTCCGGCAAGGTGCGCCTGCTGGCCCGGTTGATCAACCGTCTGCTTCCGTGATACTCATGCCGACAGGCAAACGGGAAAACTGAAGGAGCCACTTCTCATGCATGCCACATTGCCATTGCTGCTGCACAGCGACTTTCCCGCCATTCGTCGCGGCCGGCTGGAAACGCTGCAGGTCAACCTGGGTTATCGTTGCAACCAGTCCTGCCTGCATTGCCATGTCAATGCCGGTCCCACGCGCAAGGAGATGATGAGCGCGGCGACCGTGGATGAGGTCATTCGCTATCTGGCTGCCTCCGATATCCGCACCCTTGATCTGACCGGCGGCGCCCCGGAACTCAATCCCGGTTTCCGCAGGCTGGTGCGTGCCGCGCGCAGTCAGGACATCGGGGTGATCGATCGCTGCAATCTGACCGTTCTTCTGGAACCCGGGCAGGAAGACACCGCCGTATTCCTTGCTGATAACAAGGTTGAAATAGTTGCATCATTACCTTGTTATTTAAAGGATAATGTAGATAATCAGCGTGGCGAGGGAGTCTATGAGCGCAGTCTTGACGCCCTGCGCCTGCTGAATCGACTGGGTTACGGAATGAGCGAGTCCGGTCTGGTCCTCAACCTGGTCTACAACCCACAGGGCCCCATGCTGCCCCCTCCCCAAGAGGATCTCGAGCGCGATTACCGCCGCTACCTGGACGATCATTACCACATCCTGTTTGATCACCTGCTGACCCTGGCCAATATGCCGATCAATCGCTTCGGCAGCACGCTGGTGTCCAGGGGAGAGTTTGCCGGCTACATGGATCTGCTGCGCGCCGCGCACCGCGACGATAATCTCGCCGGGGTCATGTGTCGGACGCTGCTCAGCATCGACTGGGAAGGTTATGCCTACGACTGCGATTTCAACCAGATGCTCGGCCTGGCCGCGCCGATCGACGGCGCCAAGAAAGCCCATATCTCCAGCCTCGGCGGCAAGGATCTGAATGGCAACCGCATCCGGGGGGCCGACCATTGCTACGCGTGTACTGCGGGTCAGGGCTCCAGCTGCGGCGGGGCTCTGGCCGGATAATTTTTGTGGGAGTCTGATTGCCTGGTGTCCATCGACAAACAAATATACTCACCGCAGAGACGCAAAGAACACAGAGAATTTCCTCATGAAAACCATTAATTACCTCTGCGTTCTTTGCTGCTCTGCGGTGAAAATGGTGTTTATGGATGAACCCTGCTTTGACCACGGAACACACGGAATAATTGCAACAAGATCTTTCCGTACACTTCCGTGACCATTCAATTACAGATGCAGGCATCAGACAGGGGTGAGGTATTGAAATGAACATAGAAAGCTCGGTGAGAGAGCGTTACACCCAGGCTGCCCTGGATCGGCAGGAGGCGCTGTGCTGCCCGGTGGACTATGTCCCCGGCCTGCTGGCGGCATTGCCGGAGGAGATCATCGCCAGAGATTACGGCTGCGGTGACCCATCGCGCTACGTGCAGGCGGGCGATGTCGTGCTCGATCTCGGCAGCGGCGGCGGCAAGATCTGTTACCTGGCGGCGCAGTTGGTCGGACCGCAGGGGCGGGTTATCGGGGTGGACATGAATGACGACATGCTGGCGCTGGCGCGCAAGTACCAGGCCGGCATGGCGCGGAAGCTCGGCGGGGATCGCGTCCGGTTTCTGAAGGGCTATATCCAGGATCTCGCGCTGGATGTCGAGGTCCTCGATCGTCATTTGCGGGAGCATCCGGTCGTCGACCGCCAGGGATATACAGAACTCAGGGCATGGGAGGCCCGCCAGCGGCGGGAACAGCCCCTGATTGCAAATGCCTCCGTCGATCTGGTCATCTCGAACTGCGTGCTGAACCTGGTTTGCGATGAGGAGAAGGAACAGCTGGTGCGGGAGATCTTTCGCGTGCTCAAGCCCGGCGGACGTATCGCGGTCTCCGATATTGTCAGCGACCGGCCAATCCCCGCGGAGCTGAAACAGGATCCCGAGTTATGGAGCGGCTGCATCGCCGGCGCCTTCCAGGACAGCGAATTTCTCCGGGTCTTCGCCGACAACGGATTTCATGCCGTGTGTTACGACAAATGGGAAGCACAACCCTGGCGGGTAGTGGAGGGCATCGAGTTCCGCGCGGTGATCCTGACTGCCTGCAAGGGGGTGATGGAGGGGTCGCTCACGGAACATCGTTCGCTCATCTACCGGGGACCCTTTGCCGCCGTCATCGACGATAGCGGCCTACGCCACGTGCGCGGTGAACGCAGCCGGGTGACCGTGGCACAGCACGCCAGGCTGACGGGCGCCGCCTACCGGGGTATGTTTATCGATCCGCAGGCTGGATTGTCCGCCGCCGCGGTGTCCTGCTGCGCGTCAGCCATACCGGCCGTCGATGCCAAACAGAACGACTCGAGTCACACCACCGGTCATGGCAGTCGCTGCTGTTGACTCCTGCGTGATGTCCGTCATCGTGCCGGCGCTCAACGAGTCCGATGGCATTGTGGACACGCTGCAGGCACTGCAGGACATGCGCGGGCGCGGCATCGAGGTCATCGTTGCCGATGGCGGCAGCACCGATAACACGGCGGTGGTGTGCGCGCCGTTGGCTGACCGGGTCATTATTGCCGCCACCGGCCGTGCCCGGCAGATGCAGGCCGGCGCGGCCCAGGCGCGCGGATCGGTCCTTTGGTTCCTGCATGCCGACTCGCGGGCGCCCCGGGATGCGTATCGGGCCATTGCCACGGCGCTGGGTTCCGGCGAGCGCCACTGGGGGCGATTCGACGTGCGCTTTCCGCACGCCGGCCTGTTGCTCAGGGTGGTGGCAGCCCTGATGAACCTGCGTTCACGCCTGACCGGGATCGCCACCGGTGACCAGGGTATTTTCGTCACCCGCGAACTGTTCGAGCGCGTCGACGGCTATCCGCAAATACCGCTGATGGAGGACATCGCGCTTAGCCGCCGCTTGAAGCGCCACTCACGGCCGGCCTGTTTCCATGAGAAACTCGTGACATCCGCACGCCGCTGGCAGACGTGCGGTATCCTGCGCACCATCCTGGTCATGTGGTCACTGCGGCTGGCTTATTTCCTCGGGGCATCGCCCGCACGGCTGGCACAGTTCTACAAGCCTCACCGGGCATGAACTATCCGACCTCGCGGTTGCTCGTCTTCACCCGAGCGCCCCGCACGGGGCAGGTCAAGACCCGGCTGATACCACAGCTTGGCCCGCAGGGTGCGGCAGATTTTCACGCTCGTCTGATTCACCACTGTCTGCAGATTGTGACGCGTGCCGGTCTGTGTCCGGTCGAGCTTTGGTGTGCGCCGTCGTGTCATGACCCGTTTTTTCAGGATTGCCGGGAACGTTATGGCGTCGAGCTGTATGATCAGGCGCAGGGTGAACTGGGGGAACGCATGCACAAAGCCCTGGGTTCAGCCCTTGCACGGGCCGAATCGGCCGTCCTTGTCGGAACCGACATACCCTCGATCGAGGCCGCGGATCTCGATACGGCATTTCAGTCGCTGCAACAGGGCAAGGATGCCGTTGTGGGTCCGGCCCGGGATGGGGGCTATTACCTGATCGGACTGAAACAACCTAATCGGTGGTTGTTTGAGGGGATAAGTTGGGGAACTTCAACGGTATTTCAGGAAACGCTTTCTCGTCTGCAACAGCTTGAGATGGATTGGCTGAGCCTGCGCGAGCACGCGGACGTGGATACGCCGGATGATTACCAGCGGCTCCCCGAAGCCATCAGACTGGCCGCCGGTTCGGGTAATCCCGGCTTGAGGGGCCAGGGTGGTCCGGCACTGAATGGCAATTAAAAAAATAAATTTGTGCTCCGGTGGGTCAAATTGTTCGTGGTGTCTGGCAAAATAGCGCATCCTGTTCTATATAATGCGGAATGATCAGCTAATAATATCAAGGACTTTAGTGAATTTACTTTGAACCCATATGAGAAGGAGTGAGGTAAATGAGGAGACTTTATTTTCTGCTGCCCGACGTTGACAGCGCGAAGACCATCGTGGATGAACTGCTGCTTGCCCGGATCGGGGAACGTCATATCCATATCGCCGCCACCGACCATCATGCCTTGTCGAATGCCCATCTGCCGGAAGCGAATCTTCTGCAGGAGAGCGATTTTGTTCCGGCGGTTGAGCGGGGTCTCGCCATTGGCGGAGCGACCGGCGTCGTGGCAGGCATCGCGGCGATCACCCTCGGCGGGGTGGCTCTGGCGGGTGGTGCGATACTCGGCATCGGTCTGGCGGGTGCGGGCGTCGGCGCCTGGATCTCCGGGATGATCGGCGTCTCGGCGCCGAGTTCACGGCTCAAGGAATTTGAGGCGGCGATCGAGAAGGGTAACCTGATGATGATGGTGGACGTGCCCAAAGCCCGGGTGCAGGAAATTTCGGACCTGGTCAAGTCGCACCATCCGGAAGCTGAAATCGAGGGTACCGAGCCGGTCATCCCTGCCTTCCCGTAACCCTCTCCGGTCTTCTATGGCAAGATATGAGGTGCCTGTAGCTGAATTGTGTCCATCCATAACGATTTAAACTCACCGCAGGACGCACGGCTGCATGGAGAAGGTGAGACCGGGAACCGGTCGAGAGGCTGGCCTGGGCCAGAAGGTGAGACCGGGAACCGGTCGAGAAACCGGCCTGGGCCGTGCACGACTACAGGGAGAAGGTGAGACCGGGTACCGGTCGAGAGACTGGCCTGGGCCATGCAGGAGAAGGTAGAGTACCAAGAGTAGGCGCCTTAGGCGATGCATGGAGCAGTTACCGAAAGAACGCAAAGTCATTGTGTGTTTTCATTAAAGAACTGCGCGGTGAAAATTGTGCTTATGGTCGAGCACTAGATATACAGGCGCTTTATTTCTTCGTCCTGCTCACTGCGTTCCCAGACCTCCATAAAGTACTTCTCTAAATCCGCTACCTTGCCGGGATCATGGAAGTTGGCGATGCCTTCGTAGCGTGCGGCTATCGGCCGGTGCAGGTAGCCGCAGCCATCCGCCAGCAAAAATGACTCGTGGTAGTTGCGGTATTGCGGGGCGGGACGACGCAGCTGGATAGAGGAACTCAGGCGCCGCGCGATCTCGATCAGGCGGTGGCCATGCTGTACCACCTTGCGGGCATCGTTGATCAGGATCCAGATGTGTGACTGGCTGTGGTCGCGGACCAGTCGGCTGACGTCGTCCAGAAAGGCGCTGTCATCGTAGATGGCGGGTTCGAGATCCTCGGTGTGCAGCAACAGGGTGCGCTGGGCCTGGGCGGCCAGCGCATGTGCCACCGCGCTGGCCTCGGCTTGTCTTTCAACCTCGAACTCCAGACTGGTTTCTCCCAGTCGCAGATCATCGATCCTGAGTTGCTCGGCCTTCTTGCCGGCCTTGCGGTGTTCTGACTTGGCCATTTTTCAGTATCCCCTGATTCACCGGTTATTTTCATTATTACCACAGATGAGCGTTTTTACCATTGTCAGGTGCTCGATACCGGCCTCGATGAAGGGTTGCCCCTGTTCCCGGAAGCCCGCCTTGCGGTAAAAACCGGCCACGGCGCACTGGGCATGCAACACCACCTCCCGATGTCCCTGCGCCCGGGCGAGGGCGAGCAGGGCGGCGAGCAGATCGCCGCCGACGCCGTGTGAACGCCAGTATGGCAGCACCGCCATGCGACCGATGCGACCCCGGGGATCCAGGCGCCCCGTGCCAATGACCGCCTGTCGGGGGTCAGTCGCCAGCACGTGATGGCAGGCAGCATCCTGCCCGTCCCATTCAAGGTGTGCAGGTATGCCCTGTTCAACGATAAACACCTGGTGGCGTACCTCATGGATGGCGGGCAGATCACCGGGCAGCCGTGCGACGGTGACGCGATAGCGCCATTCAGCCGGCATCAGTTCATGGTCCTCTCAGGACCGTCAGATCGAACGTGCCTGCTGCTCGGCATTGCCGGTATAGCTACCCGGGGCAAGTTCCGCCAGAGCGGCCCTCGCGGTGTCCGGTATCGCCAGATTCTTGAGGAATTCCGTCAGCGTTTCCCGGTCCACCGCGCGGTCGCGGGTCAGCGCCTTGAGCTTTTCGTAGGGTTTCTCGATCCCGTAACGGCGCATCACCGTCTGCAGCGCCTCGGCCAGCACTTCCCAGCTTTCGTCGAGATCCCCGGCGGTGCGGTGTTCGTTGACTTCCAGTTTGCCGATGCCCTTGAGGCAGGATTCACCGGCGATGATGACGTGCGCGACGGCAACGCCGATATTGCGCAGCACCGTGGAATCGCTCAGATCGCGCTGCCAGCGAGAAACGGGAAGCTTGGCCGAGAAGTGGCCAAGCAACGCATTGGCGATGCCGAGGTTGCCCTCGGCGTTCTCGAAATCAATAGGATTGACCTTGTGGGGCATGGTCGAGGAGCCCACCTCGTCTGCCACGGTTTTCTGCCTGAAATACCCCAGCGAGATATAGGCCCAGACGTCACGGCAGAAATCAATCAGCACGGTGTTGAAGCGCGCCAGGCAATCGAACTGCTCCGCGAGGTAATCATGCGGTTCGATCTGTGTCGTATACGGATTCATCTCCAGCCCGAGCCCGCTGATGAACCGCCGGGACAGCGCTGGCCAGTCCACCTCGGGGTAGGCGATGAGGTGGGCATTGTAGTTGCCGACGGCACCGTTCATCTTGCCGAGCACCGGCAGCATGGCGAACTGCTCGCGCTGGCGGAGCAGACGGGCGGCGACATTCGCCATTTCCTTGCCGATAGTGGTCGGCGAGGCGGTCTGCCCGTGGGTACGGGAGAGCATCGGTACGCCCGCATGGCGATGCGCCATGTCCACGAGGGCCTTGATGATGTCGTCCATCAGCGGCAGCAGTGACTGATTGCGCGCTTCGCGCAACATGAGGGCATAGGCGAGGTTGTTGATGTCCTCGGAGGTGCAGGCGAAGTGAATGAACTCGCCGATCGCCTCCAGTTCATGGTTACCGGTGATTTTCTCCTTGAGAAAATACTCCACGGCCTTGACGTCGTGGTTGGTCGTGCGTTCGATATTCTTGACGCGCTGGGCATCCGCTTCGCTGAATTTCTCAAAAATATCATCAAGCACGCGGGTGGCATGACTGCTGAGCGCCGGCACTTCACGGATGTCCTCCTGATCCGCAAGCGTCTGCAGCCAGCGGATCTCGACCTGCACGCGATGGCGGATCAGACCGTACTCGCTGAAGATGGGCTGCAGGGGTTCGGTTTTTGTTCCATAGCGGCCGTCAACGGGTGACAGGGCGGTCAGCTTCGAGAGTTCCATGGTAGAGGTTCCGTGTGGTGTTCAGGATCAGGAGGCCAGCTGGCGCAGCACATACTGGAGGATACCGCCGTGCCGGTAATACTCGAACTCCTGCGGGGTGTCGATGCGCACCCGGACCCGGAAGGTGGTTTTTTGCCCGTCCGGCGCGGTCGCGGTTACCTGCAGGGCTTCCATGGGTCCCGAGCCCAGGCCGGTGATGTCGAAGCTTTCCCGACCGCTCAGGCCGAGGCTCGCGGGCGTGTCTCCCGGCAGGAACTGCAGGGGAAGAATGCCCATGCCGATCAGGTTGGAACGATGGATGCGTTCGTAGCTCTCGGCAATCACCGCTCGCACACCCAGCAGGCGCGGTCCCTTGGCGGCCCAGTCACGCGATGAGCCCGAGCCGTACTCCTTGCCGGCAATCACCAGCAGGGGGATGCCCTCCTGGCGGTAGCGCTGTGCGGCGTCGAAGATGGTCATCTGCTCTTCGTCAGGCTGGTGCCGGGTAATGCCGCCCTCCGTACCGGGGGCGAGCAGGTTGCGCAGGCGGATATTGGCGAACGTCCCGCGCATCATCACCTCATGATTGCCGCGCCGGGAGCCGAGCGAATTGAAGTCGCCCGGAGCCACGCCTTTCTCCGTCAGATAGTGTCCGGCGGGGGTATCCGCCTTGATGGCGCCGGCGGGTGATATGTGGTCGGTGGTGACGGAATCGCCGAGCAGGGCGAGGACCCGCGCCCCGACAATATCGGTGATTTCGCCCGGCTGTTTTGCCATATTTTCGAAGTAAGGCGGCTTGCGGATGTAGGTCGAATCATCCTGCCACGCATAGCGCCGGCCTTCGGGTGAGTCCAGCGCCGTCCAGTGCGCCCCGCCCGCATAGACATCCCGGTAGGCGTTGCGGTATCCCGCGTTATTGACGCTGGCGCCAACCACGGCCTGGACCTCGTGCTGGCTTGGCCAGACATCCTTCAGATAGACCGGTTTGCCGCCTGTGCCGGTCCCGAGCGGTTCGTTCATGAGGTCGATATCCATGCGTCCCGCCAGTGCATAGGCGACCACCAGAGGCGGGGAGGCGAGATAGTTCATGCGCACCTCGGCATGCACGCGACCTTCGAAATTGCGATTGCCGGAGAGTACCGAACACACGGACAGGTTGCCTTCCCTGATGGCGGTGGAAACCGCCTCCGGCAGGGGGCCCGAGTTACCAATGCAGGTGGTGCAGCCGTACCCCACCACGTGAAAACCGAGCGCACGCAAGGGTTCCATCAGGCCGCCATCATTGAGGTAATCCGTCACCACGCGTGAACCCGGCGCCAGCGAGGTCTTGACCCAGGGTTTTACCCTGAGCCCGAGTTCGACCGCCTTCCTTGCGACCAGACCGGCGCCGACCATCACGGACGGATTGGAGGTGTTGGTGCAGGAGGTGATGGCGGCGATCACCACCGCGCCGTCGTCGAGTTCGACCGCTTCATCGCCGATGTTCAGGTTTGCCGCGTGGCTGACCAGATTGCGTTCCTGCTTGAGCTCTGCCAGCGCCTCCCGGAATTTTTCCTTCGCCTCGGTTAGCGCGACACGGTCCTGGGGCCGTTTCGGTCCGGCCAGGCTGGGTACCACGCTGCCGAGGTCCAGTTCGATCACGACGCTGTAGTCCGCGGGTCCGTCGCCTGTTTCACGGAACAAAAGCTGCTCCCGTGCATAGGCCTCGACCAGGGCGATCTGGTCGTCGCTGCGGCCGCTGAGTCTGAGATATCCCAGCGTTTCATCATCTACCGGGAAGTATCCGCAGGTGGCGCCGTATTCCGGCGCCATGTTGGCGATCGTGGCGCGGTCGGCCAGCGGCAGATGGTCGAGGCCATCGCCGAAGAATTCGACAAACTTGCCAACCACGCCCTGGCGGCGCAGCATTTCCACTACGGTCAGCACCAGGTCGGTTGCCGTCGCGCCCTCCGGCAGTCGTCCGTTCAGCCTGAAACCGAC
>JBAVKA010000170.1:0-4344 GCA_049688075.1 Gammaproteobacteria bacterium | reverse complement strand
GGTGTGGCCGGCGCTGCGGCGGCCTCTTTGGCGGGCGGCGGCAAATAGCGGTCCAGATCGATCTGGTCGGCCTGCAAGGCGAAGTTAATCGCGGGGCGGGCGAAATCATCCACCCGCAGCCGGCCATTCAGGTGCGTATCATCGAGCTGGAACTGCAGCGACGAGATCGCCGCATGCCCCCCGGAAGCCTCCCACTGCAAGGCGGCGCCCGCCTTGCCGAGTACGGTGCCATCGGCGGTGACCGGCGGCTCCTGGCCCAACGCCTTGATGACATCACGGGGCACGAATTCCGCCACATCGAGCGCGCCGCTGAGGTGCGGTTCCTTGCCGCCGATGCCGGCGCCGCTGGCCTTGCCGCTGACCTTGAGTCCCAGTGTTTCCAGCACCAGGTTCGGAATCTCAAGCGTTTGCCGCTCGAGGTCGACGGCGATATCCGTGACCAGCGAGAGCTGCAGCCGGCCGCCGGGCACACCGTCGCCCTTGAGGTCGAGCTTGAGCTCGGCGTCGTCGAGGCTGAACGCCTGTAAGGATTCAGCGATCAGCACCTTGCCGCTCAGATCCGTCTGGCCGGCAATGGCCGGCTGCGTGGCGTTCATGCTGAAATGCAGATCGAGATCGAAGGGCTTGCCGGAATCGATGGCGCCGGTGGTGAACGACAGTTCGCTGAGTTCGTAGCGCGACCCGCTGGAGCGGTCATCCCACAGCACCCGGGCATCGGTCACCTCCACGCCGCCGATGGCCAGACCCGCAAGCGGGCTTCCGGCCGCTTCACCCGCATGATCTGCACCGGTTTTCGTTTTTTCATCGGACTCGCCCAGCAAATCATCCCAGTTGCTGCGGCCGCTCGTGTCCTTGCCGAGATCCAGACGCAGGCCGGACAGCCTGATGGTGTCCATCTCCAGCTGTTTGTGAAGCAGCGGAAGCAATTTGACGCGCACCTCTACCATCTCCATGCTGGCCATGGGCTGCTCGCCGAAGCCCTGCGCATTGCTCAGGCGCGTCGGACCGATCTCCAGACCCAGCCACGGAAACACGGAGAGGCTGATATCGCCGTCGATACTCAGGGTGCGGCCGGTGTTCTCCTGCACTGCGGTGGCGATCTGGTTCTTGAAATCATTCGGGTCGATGATAAACGGCAGCACGATCACCAGCACGAGGATCAATCCGGCGGCAAGCGCCACCAGGCCAAGAATGATTTTCAGGAGTTTCCCCATCGCTGTTGTCCTTAGTGTTTACCACGGATGTTCGGGGTGATGCACCCGTGCAGTATAGTGATTCAACCCCCTATTTCCTACAACACAATGGGCAAACGACGACAGTCTTGCGGGGGATTGTCCCTGCAAGACCATCGCTCCCGCGCATGACCCAGGCCAGCCTCTCGACCGCCACGCGGTCTCACCTTCTCCCTGCGCTCCGCGATGTACTTACGTCCTGTAAGCAAAAAGGGCGCGTGATGTATCACGCGCCCTGTCTTTGCTGCCTGACCGCCCCTCGCCGCGGGCGCGAGGCGTCAGTCAATGCCGGAAAAACTCAACCGGCCTTAGATTTTCTTGGCATCTTCACTTGAGGTAACAATCTTCGGTACGTCAACCACCGGCGCCACACTGGAGTTACGCTGCATCTTGCGCTCCTCGAAGCGTTTCTCGGCATCGAGGCGACGCTGCTCGGCGGCCTTCATGAATACCGCACGCCGCTCTTCAGCCGCCTTGCGATATTCCTGCGCCTGCTTTTCCATTTCCTGCTTCCGTGCCGTGACATCTTCAGGGAGAGCGGGCTCGGCACCGAACACCGGAGGCTGCGACATGGATTCCTGTATATTCCTGTTCATGTCCTGGTTCGTTTCCTGGATCAGCTTGTTCATTTCCTGCATGTGGGCATTGCGCTCCTCGAACATGCGGCGTTCCATGCTGACGATCGGATCAGGGTTGTTGGCATAATACTGGGCCATCTGACGCTGTACATTCTGCATATACTCGAATGCCCTGGCCTGCTGCTCCTGCATCGCCTTGATCTGCTCTTCGGTCAGCTGGGCCGGCGGTTGAACCGGCACACCGTAACCGTAGGGGGCATAACCATAAGGAGGTGCATAACCATAGCCGTAGGCTGAAACGGAAACAGACGCCACAGCCAGTACACTGGCGGAAATTACTGTAGCAAGATTTTTCATTTCGGATTCTCCACATTTAATTAAAATTGGAAGTCGGTAAATTGTTCGCTAATCGCTTAATTACTAGGGATAATAAGTATATTAATAATTACTTATCATGTTAATTAAATAATTTTTATCGGCATATTAATTATTGCAGTTGCGGCGCTCGTCAAGATCGGAGACCGAGGGTCTAGTGCGCCTCCAAGTGCCTGATTTTAATCATGAGATCGCAGGCGAGGGTTGCAATAATCCTTCCATGTCGACCCGTCACGGCATCTCTGGCACGATCCGATTCGCACCGCTTTAGCGCTTGCTGTTTGTCGGATGGAACCACCGGACGGCGGATACGGGAACACTGCGGTAGTAAGCGCTGATGGCAACCCTGACGATTCAACCCGGTATCGGGTGGCGCGCACCAGGGTCGCATACCCGTATTTAATACAACCCTAATAAACCGGTAATCGCACCAACATACACGCGTTGCACACTTACCGCCTGCCAGAGTCAGCAAGCGGGAATACGAACCCGATATACGCGCCTGGATGATGGGACTAGGGACGTTCTTGTCCATTTATTATGGAATAGTAATGGTGTGATCTGGCAAATGGATACCGCAAAGCAACCACCAGGTTCCTCCCGGCGTTCCCGGGACGGTGAATTGCCCGCTGGAGGCAGAACGGCGCCTCACGCTATCGCGGGCGGGGATAAAATACGTGTGCTCGTCGTTGAGGACGACCTCGATATCTGCGCGATGCTGGAATACGCACTGTCGAATTCCGACTGGCAGGCGATTGCCGTCAGTGACTGCCATAGCGCCTTGCAGGAACTGGCTGGCACGGCACCGAACCTGGTGCTGCTGGACTGGATGCTGCCCGACATGAGCGGCATCGAACTGTTGCGCCGGATACGGCGCGAACCCCGCCTCAGGGAAATTCCGGTTATCATGCTGACCGCGCGCGGCGAAGAGGCGGACCGGATTCGCGGTCTGGAAAGCGGCGCGGATGACTACGTCGTCAAGCCGTTTTCCCTGAGGGAACTCAAAGCGCGCATCAACACCCACCTGCGCAAGCAGGTCAGCGCAAGATCCTCTACTTTCAGCATCAACGGACTGATGCTCGATCAGGTAAGCTACCGCACCACGGTCAACGGTGAACTGATCGAACTGGGACCAACCGAATTCCGTCTGCTGCGTCACTTCATGAGCCACTGTGACCGGGTCTTCACCCGCTCACAGCTGCTCGATACTGTCTGGGGCGTCAATGTCTATATCGAAGAGCGCACTGTCGATGTCCACATCCGGCGGTTGCGCAAGGCCCTGGAGCCGTTCGGCAAGCAGCATCTCATACAAACCGTGCGCGGTGCGGGGTACCGCTTCTCCACGCGCGCGTGAGATTCACATCATCACGGGGTCGCACTGACGGCGGACGGGTCGTCGGAGGTTGCCGTGGTTGATTCCGTGAACTCCGTCATCTTGAGGGTGTCCGGTACGGGGTGCCCTTAAGGCTCATTGTGCGCATGAGCGATTCAGACGTTTCATAACAAAAGCCTAACACTCCTGACATAGTCTCCTTGAATGACAGAAAAAACCCGTATCCTGGACTCACTGAACGAGCACACCCTGCTGCTGCCGAGTCTGGTCAACATGGCGCTGGCGGCCAACGACCGCGTCAAATACCGTTTCACCCTGCTGCAGACGGCCCAGTCCCACGCAGAACGACCGGAGGCGCCGTCCACCAGCCTGCACTCCGAGCGCATGGCGGCAGGGGTCCAGAACAGCAACCTGGACCGTGTGGTGGGCGATTCGCTGAAGGTGGACGGCGGGCGTTACCGCATACCGAAATCGCATGCAATTATCCAGGAGGCCTTGTCCGATGTCGCCGAGATGCTGGAACCGTTGCGAACGGCTGAAATACCGGAATCCGGGGGCTTTGCGCAGCGCTTGAAGGCGTTTGCGATACCCGAAAGTCACAACGACGAGCTCGCCGGCGAAGCCATTCGCGCTATTACCTCGGGCGACCGCACGGGTGGCGACAGCCTGCACCTGCTGGTCATGGATATGCACCGTGCACTGAATGCGCTGCAGGCAAGCCTGGCCGGCGAAACCATAGACGGCTGCCACGCCTACGGCATCCACGATGCGGATCGGTCCCTGATCGCCGCCTTCATGGCCGGCGTCAACCGCACGGCGCCGCTCA
>JBAVKA010000169.1:0-1685 GCA_049688075.1 Gammaproteobacteria bacterium | reverse complement strand
GTACTTGGCGGCAAGGCCGGGAAAGCGCAGGAAATTGCCCAGCCCGACGGCGCTGCCGGCAACCGCGAGGATGACCCCGATACGGCTGGTCCACGCTTCTTTCACTATCGCGTTGGCCATGACATGAATTCAGACAACGATCGGTGGTTGGATATCAACTGCGCCGCAGTCTGCCTGTCGGAAAACCGTCTGTCAAACCGGTCGTCGTTCACCCTGCCGGGGTAATCGTGGGGAGAAAACGGCTGATCAGGAGTCGGTGCTAGCCTGTCACTACCGGGTTCTGCCAGCCACCGGGAGGCCTGACCTTGCCTTCGACATCATCCGGTCCCCAGGTACCGGGCTCGTATTCGTGGACCGGGATGTTCGCTTTCAGCACGGGATCGACGATGCGCCACGCCTCTTCAACATAATCCTCGCGGGCAAAGAGCGTGGCATCCCCTGCCATGGCGTCCCCCAGCACCCGTTCGTAGGCGTTCATTTCCTCCGCACCGGGGTGGTGGCTTGCCAGCAGTTCCAGCGGCTGGCCGATCATTTTCTCCGCCGGGTCCATCACCGTCACGCCAAATGCACCCGTGACATCGGGGCTGATGCGGAAACGGAAATAGTTTGGCGCGGGCGAGCAGGACGGGAACACCACCGGCGGCCGGCGCAGGCGTACGAGGATTTCAGTGCAGGTCACGGGCAGCGACTTCCCGGCACGAATGTAGAACGGCACGCCCTGCCAGCGCCAGGAATTGACCTCAAGGCGCAGCGCCGCGAAAGTCTCCACCTGCGAGTCGGCCGCCACTCCCGGTTCCTCGCGGTAGCCGCGGAACTGGCCGCGGATAATGTTTTTCGCTTCCAGCGACGGGATGGCTTTCAACACCTTGACCTTCTCGTCCCGGATCGATTCGCTGTCCGTTCTCACCGGAGGTTCCATGGCGAGGTTGGCGAGGACCTGGAACAGGTGATTCTGGACCACGTCGCGAACGGCGCCGGTCTGATCGTAGAAAGCGCCCCGGCCCTGAACGCCGAAGTCTTCCGCCATGGTGATCTGCACGCTTTCCACATGAGTACGACTCCAGATCGATTCCAGCAGTGCATTCGTGAAACGGAAGAAGAGCATATTGTGCACCGGCCGTTTGCCCAGATAGTGATCGATGCGGAAGATCGAACGTTCGTCAAAGGTGCCAAGCAGGATCCGGTTGAGCACCTGTGCCGAGGCGAGGTCCCGTCCGAAGGGTTTTTCGACGATAACGCGCGCGCCGTCGGTGCAGCCCGCCCGGGTCAATTGTTCCACGACCAGACCGAACAAGGCAGGCGGAATGGCAAGATAGTGCGCCGGGCGCTGCGCGGCGCCGAGTTCCTTCCGGATTGATTGAAAGGTCGCCGGGTCCTGGTAATCGCCGTCGACATAGCGCAGCAGGCCGGACAGTTTCTCGAATGCCGCGGGGTCGAGACCGCCGTGTTTCTCCAGGCTGTCGCGCGCACGCGCCTTCAACTGGTCAAGGTTCCAGTCGGATTTGGCCACACCGATGACGGGCACATTGAGGTGCCCGCGTTTCAGCATTGCCTGCAGTGACGGGAAGATCTTCTTGTAGGCAAGATCGCCGGTCGCCCCGAAGAACACCAGGGCATCCGCAGATGCGGTGTGCATAACCATCGCCTCAGTGCCCTGACTTTTCCACGTGGCCGCCGAACTGGAA
>JBAVKA010000168.1:0-2102 GCA_049688075.1 Gammaproteobacteria bacterium | reverse complement strand
GTCCCTACGCGAGCCAGACGGGGCGGATGCTGTTGTCATCAGTCAATCAGCGACGGTCGTCCTTCCGTTTACTCCAAATGCACACTTTTCAAGGGCATGCGTTACTAAACGAGCTTTGTCAGTTGGGAGATGTATTGACTGGGCCAAACATTCCGGCGTGTTATTGGAATCGACCGAAAATGATGTCCAAAATCGTGTCTAAATGGTTGCAATAACCGCTATGTTCTGCAGAGTTGAAAAACATAACAGGCTGTTTTTTAGAAGTTTTACCTTTGATCACCCTAACCGTATCGAGGGTTCCTGATAATTCATAACATTTTGTTTTAATTATTTAAATGGCGGAGAGGGAGGGATTCGAACCCTCGATACGGGATTACCGTATACACACTTTCCAGGCGTGCTCCTTCAACCACTCGGACACCTCTCCGGATTTCTTTCTCTTCACTACCCTGACTGCAAACACCGGTCGGGATGACGCGGGGCCGGGGCCTTCCCGCTTTCGGGTCGCCGGAGACGGCCGTCACCCGTGAACGGAAGCGCGCAAGGGTAAACCAGATTTCCCGGCCGTTCAAATGAAACCGCCGCCAACTCCTGGGGCTCTGTGCAACGCGGTCAAATCATGCGCTTAAGCACATCCGCCTCGGGGTCCTTGTCGATAAAGCGGTGCTTGATCGCCCCGAGTGCATGCAGAGCGACCAGCGCCAGGATCGTAAAGGCGAGGTATATGTGCACTTCCTCCAGGATCTCGTGCAGGTCTTGGTTTTCTCTGATCAGCAGGGGCAGGTCAAACAGGCCGAAGTAACTGACGGGCTTGCCGCTGGCGTTGGTCATCAGGAACCCGGCGATCGGTGTCGCCAGCATCAGGAGATAGAGCAGGCCGGTCGTCGACCTGGCGAGAATAACCTCCCAACGCTGCAGCGCGGCGGGCAGCACGGGTGGGCGGGAAGCCAGAATCCAGAGAATCCGCAGCAGCGCCAGTGCCAGGATAGTCACGCCAATCTCCTTGTGCATGGTGTAGAACTGGGTGCGCAGCGGATCCTCTTTATCGAGATCGGTCATGTAGGCGCCGATGCCGATCATGGCAAGAATCAGCAATGCCATCAACCAGTGCAGCAGTCTGGAGACCAGGCCATAACGGTCTGCCGAATTTATCAGCATGGATAAACTCCTGAGTATTCAACAGGGAAGCAAATGCGCCACCGATCGACACCAGGAGGAGATATTACCGCAAAAACGGGGGGATCGGCTTCACGAACCAGGACGACACTCTTTCGGGCAGGGAGTCATCGAACAACGGGCCTGGAACAGGTGGGGTGAGGAGATAAAAATCCCTGTTTATTCTCCTCACCCCGGCCCTTCCGGAGGGAGAGGGGATTAGAGTACCCTGCCCTCTCCTGGAAGGAGAGGGTGTCAGAGTAATCGTTGTGGGTCGCATGGATGAACTCACAGGCTACTGCAGAGTGCCGGGGGTCCTCAGGAGGCATCATCCTTGCTGGCGCCTTGCTGGTCCGTAGCACCGGGGCCGGGGTTACCCGGCTTGCTGCCTTCCGGCTCAGCGGCAGGAGTAGTCGCCGCCGCGGGGGCGGGCGCCACCTGTACCAGCTGCGCCCGGCCGGCCGCCTTGATCAGCGCATCGGCGGTATAGCCCGGTACCCGGAAGTACTCGGGCCGGGCCGAACTCTTGAGCACGGCAGAGCCCTCCTTGCCGGTGGCGCCGAGCCGATACTCCAACTGCTCGCCGCCCTTGCGGGTCACGCTCAGCGTCAATGCGGGCTTGTCCAGACCGTATTCCGGTTTCGCCTCGGTACCGAGCACCGCGCCGATGCGCAGCTGGGCAAGTTTGCCGGCGAGATCCTGCGCCCCGGCCGGATTGACAACCTCGCCCTGCCCCGCTGCGGCTACCTGCCAGCTTGCCGTGCCGGCCGGCTTGCCCTCGTCGTTGACACCGGACTTGTCCGCAGTGGCGGCCGAAGTACGGCGCAGCGTCAGCCCGGCCACGTCGATGCTCTCCAGGGAGTCCTGTGGAAACTGCAGGATGGCCTTGTCCTCCCAGTCTGCGGCCTTATCGGGCGCTTCGTACACGGCGAAATCCACGGCATAGA
>JBAVKA010000167.1:0-7738 GCA_049688075.1 Gammaproteobacteria bacterium | reverse complement strand
TACCGAAAAACACGATCGCGTAGGCCACCCAGACCACGGCAATCAGGATGTCGATCGGCCACTCCAGCTCGGCGTATTCCTTGCTGGTCGTGATGCCGAGCGGCAGGGTGATGGCCGCGGCGACGATGATCAGCTGCCAGCCCCAGAAGGTAAAGGCCGCCAGCTTGTCGCTGATCAGGCGCACATGGCAGGTACGCTGCACGACATAGTAGGAGGTCGCAAACAGGGCCGAGCCGCCGAAGGCGAAGATCACCGCGTTGGTGTGCAGCGGCCGCAGGCGACCGAACGTCAGCCAGGGAATATCGAAGTTAAATACCGGCCAGGCCAGCTGCGCGGCGATCAGTACGCCGACCAGCATGCCGACGATTCCCCAGACGATGGTCATGATGGCGAATTGCCTGACGACCGTGTAATTGTAGGTTTGCTGATCGGTCATGCCGACCTCCCTCACGTGTTTGCGTATGCGTTAATGGAATGGTAATGAAGTCAACGGGTAAACTGCGGCTCCAGCCCCATGCCCCAGAGAATGGCGGTCACGGCGAGCAGCGCAACGAACGCCACCAGACCAAAGGCAAGCACGGCACTCGAGAACAGGAATCCGCGTTCTTCCGATATACCCATCATGATCGGAACGCCGGTGTAGAGCAGGTAGACGCTGTAGGCCAGCGCCGGGAGGCCAAGCACCATGTTGAGCCAGAGTATGGGATAGAGTTCCATGATGCCGATGAGAAACAGGGGGGTCGCAGTATAGGCCGCCAGCACCACACACTGTGAAAGCATGACCTTGGCGCCATAGGTGCCGGACATCCAGTGGATCATCCAGCCTATGGTATAGACCCCGACCAGCATCGCCAGGTAGTAGAGCACCGCGATCAGCGCCGCGCTCTCCAGGGTGAGCTTGACCGGATCACCGGCGCCGAGTTGCCAGCCGAATTGGGTCGTCCCGATGAAACCGGAGAGGGCCGGGATGGCCGCGAGGATCAGAACATGGATGGCGTAGCACTTGCCTATGGTACATTCATCGTCCCGAATCGCTTCCCATTCGCGTTTCGGATTCACAAACAAGCCCCACACATGTTTTAGGATCATTGGTTTTATCTCCCTCGCTGACTACCGGCCGTGCGGTAGTTTCCTGCCTGTTGTCTGTCGAGTCAATCTACCTGTTGATATACCACGCGGCGGCGCCTGATCGATTTCGCACGCGACCCGACTACGCCCTGCCCGGCAAGGCAATACGCAGAATAGGGAGTTGTCCGGATGGATGTAACGGCCGTCCGGTTCACGAGCACCAGGTCGAAAATAACCGCTGTCACCAGCCGCCCCGACTGCATCGTAGTGCATGAACGACCCGTGGGATGTTGCGTCATCGCCTGCCCGGCAATGACGACCGGGAATTATTCTGTAATCTGCCAGCACCCTGTTTGATCTATATCAATTCATCCTGAATTAATGATGCGATGTTCCCGCATCGCGCGGCCGCGAGATGCGGGGACGTTATCGCAGACTCGGGAACCGGGCCGCGTGACTCTCTTGACCGGCCCCCTTCCACCGGCCTTGGGTTATGCTATGAACCTGTCATTGCAGGAGTCTGCCGGATTCAGGTAATCGTAGCGAGCATGGAGGGAGAGCGAGAACAGAGATTCACGATTTCGAGGCGCATAGTCACCCTGCGCAACGAGAAATCGGGGAACCCTGGGCCGCTCTCCCGCCAGCGCAGTAGATTAACCCGAGTCCGACAGACTCCTGGGCAGCAACAGCCGCAGGCGCGGCATTCCAACACCGGAAACGATCGTGGATTCCCCTGAACCTGTCCCACCCCGGCCGTCTGCGACCGGCGCCGAGGATACCGCGCGCAGCTGTTTCCATTGCGGCCTGCCGGTCCCTCCGGGCCTCGACCTGCGGGTCGAGATCATGGGTCGCGAGGAACCGATGTGCTGCTACGGCTGCCAGGCGGTGGCGCGCGCGATCATCGCCGCTGGCCACGCCGATTACTACCGTTACCGCACCGGCAGCGCGCCCACCGGCCGCGAACTGGTCCCGGATTTCATCGAACAGACCCGTGTCTACGACCATCCGGAGGTCCAGAAAAGTTTCGTACGGGTGGAGCACGGCAACCTCCGCGAGGCCGCGCTGATCATGGAAGGTATCACCTGCGCCGCCTGCATCTGGCTCAATGAGCGCCACATCGCGCAGCTGCCCGGAGTCGTCGAGGTGCAGATCAACTACGCAACCCATCGCGCGCAGATCCGCTGGGACGAGTCACGCATCCGGCTGAGCGAGATCCTGCAGGCGATCCGCGCCATTGGCTACAGCGCTCATCCCTACGATCCGCTGCAGCAGCAGGCGGCGCTCGAACGGGAACGGCGCACCCACCTGCGCCGCCTCGGCGTCGCCGGTGTGCTGGGTATGCAGGTGATGATGTTCTCCGTCACGCTCTATGTCGGCGCGTGGTCGGGTATGGAAACGGATTTTCGCATCTTCTTCCGCTGGATCGAACTGGGATTGACGCTCCCGGTGCTGCTCTATTCCGCCGCACCTTTTCTGCGCGGGGCGTGGCGCGATCTGCGCAATGCCAGCATCGGCATGGATGTCCCGGTAGCCCTCGGCATCCTCGTAGCCTTCGGGGGCAGCCTGCATGCCACCTGGACCGGACGCGGCGAGGTGTATTACGACTCGGTGACGATGTTTGTCTTTTTCCTGCTCGTCAGCCGTTATTTCGAAATGATGGCGCGCCGGCACGGTGCCGATATGGCGGAACGCCTCAACCAGGCCCTGCCGGCGATGGCGACGCGGCTGGTGACCGACAATGGCAGGGAAACTCACGAGGTGGTCCCGGTCGCGCAGCTCGAGCCCGGTGACCGGGTACTGGTGAAGCCGGGGGAAGTCATCCCGGCCGATGGCCGCCTGGAGACGGGCAGCTCGTCGGTGAATGAGGCGCTGCTGACCGGTGAAAGCACACCGCAGCGCAAGGTGCCCGGCGACGAGCTGATCGGCGGCAGCATCAATACCGAGAGCCCGCTGAGCCTGTTGGTCACGCGGGTCGGCGTGGAAACCGTGCTCGCGCAGATCATGCGCCTGCTGGAACGGGCGCAGAACGAGAAGCCCGCCATCACCCGGCTGGCGGACCGCACCGCCGCCTGGTTCGTCGGCGGGGTATTGCTGCTGGCCGCCCTCGTCGGCCTGTACTGGTGGCAGGCGGCGCCCGAATCCTGGCTTCCCATCGTGGTCTCCGTACTGGTCGTCACCTGCCCCTGCGCCCTTTCGCTCGCCACCCCCACTGCCATCAGCGCCGCCACCGGCGCCATGCTCTCCAGCGGCCTGTTGTCCGCACGCGGCAACCGCCTGGAAACCCTGGCGCACTGCACCCACGTCGTGTTCGACAAGACCGGCACTTTGACCCGGGGCGAGCCGGCCGTCACCGCGATACACCCCCTGTCCGGACTCGACCGGGCGGAGGTGCTGGGTATCGCCGCCGCACTGGAGAGCCAGTCGGAGCATCCGCTCGGCAAGGCCCTGGCCAGGACCGCCGCCGGGCAATACCCGGCGGTCCGTGACCTGGTCAATCACCCCGGCGCCGGCGTCAGCGGCCGCATCGACGACACGCGCTATTTCATCGGCAATCGCGACTTCATCGCCCGGCACTGTGCGCAGGCAGTCGAGTCATCGGGGCTGGATACCCTGAAGGACCTGACCGGCATCACCATCCTGCTGTCCGATGCGCAGAGAATCCACGCCGGGATCGTCCTGCACGACGAAACCCGGCCCGATGCGCGTGCGACGGTCATGGCGCTGCGGCAGGCGGGGAAACAGGTCATCCTGTTGAGCGGCGACCACCTGTCTTCGGTCAGACAGGTAGCCGAGGAGGTCGGCATCGAGTCGTTCTGCGCCGGCATGAAACCACAGGACAAGCTGGAGCGGGTACAGGACTTGCAGCGGGAGGGCGCGATCGTGGCCATGGTCGGCGACGGCATCAACGATGCGCCGGTGCTGGCCGCGGCCGATGTCTCCATCGCCATGCACGGCGCGGCCAATATCAGCCTTGCCAGCGCCGACATGGTGCTGCTCTCCGAACAGCTCGGCACCCTGGCCGAGGGCCTGTACATCGCCCGCAAGACCATGTGCATTGTCCGACAAAACCTGGCCTGGGCCCTCGCCTACAATCTCGTCGCCCTGCCGGCGGCAGCCCTCGGTTATGTCGCTCCCTGGATGGCGGCCATCGGCATGTCCTCGAGTTCCCTGCTGGTGGTGCTGAACGCGCTGCGCCTGACTCGCCGCGGAGACCGGCGCCGACAACCCCAACCCGCCGAGCCATCAATCCGGACTGCCTGAGGAATCTGCGCAATGGAAATCGTCTTCCTGCTTATCCCCCTGTCACTGGTCCTGGTTGGCGGGATCGTCTGGGCGTTTTTCTGGGCGGTGCGTTCCGGTCAGTTTGACGACCTCGAAGGACCGGCCCACCGGATACTCATGGATGACGACGACATCCACGTCAACCAGCCGTCCGACGAGGATCACGGGGAAATGACGGAAAAACAGGTGAGCAGTGAGAAGTGAGCGGCAAATGATGGAGACCGGGGGCACCTGGGCCTGGCGGCGACTGCACCGGGAAGCCGGCCTGATCGGACAGGTGCTGTATCTGGAAGCGGAAGCCAACGGGCTTCGCGGGACCGGTATAGGGTGCTTCTCCGGTATCGCGAGATGGAGCGGTATGAATGCGGCCTCAATGCCGGGACAGGTGATAGATGTCGGAGAACCCTTCGCCCGCGAGCAGGCTGGCGATGCGACCGCACTGCGTGTGCGTGGTGCAGTAGAGGATAACCGGACGCCGCTTGTTGAGCCGGCGGTATTCGTAGCACAGGGCATCCACCGGCAGGTTCAGCGCGCCGGGCATGAGGTCGCGGCCGGACTCTTCGGGTGAACGGACCGCCAGCAGTTGCCCCCCATCCGCGAGCAGACGCGTGGCATCCGCACGTGACAGGGTTTCCTCGCTGACGAGGCGCAGCCCGGGCATCTCCGGGTTCATGAGCGGCATGGCCATTCTCCCCGCTCGCCGCACTTCTCCAGCTTCTGGCAAAGCGAGCCGCACACCCGCGACAACAAGCCAGCCACTACCACGACCAGTGCAATGAGCAATACGACTGCAGTGGTCACCATCCAGCTTTCGATATGCATGTGATACCCCCACTGATCCGGCCTAGAGCCTGAAGGTATATTACAATATTATTAATTACATAACAATCTTTATAATCAGTGAGTTAAGATATTCATGTCCTTTGTGATGAGCCTGCCGGCAGGCATTGATTCCTCAGCGAAATGTCCTGTGTCCAGGATAGAGGAAGGCGCCCGGGAAGAGATTTCATGTGCGGAAAATTCGAAACAAAAACCCGCATATGGTGGTGGCGGGCTCGTCCGCGATCAGGACGCGGGATATTCAACGATTTCGCTCTAGCCCTGCCGCAGGGATTCGCAATAACCGACGAAACCCGTCGGCACCTCGGCCGGGCAGTCGCCGCACAGCTCGTTTGCCGGCACCGCCAGGTCCATGCGCCTGGGGTAGGGCAGATCCAGGCCGCCCATGAGGCTCACGAACTCCTCCAGCGGGCGGTTACCGCCGAGGCGCGGATTGCGGTTCTGCTCCTGGCGGATGGTGGACACGCAACGGCCCGCGTAGTCGTGCCCCGGATAGACCAGCGTGTCTTCCGGCAGGGTGAACAGCCGCTCGTGGACGGAGCGGTACAGCGCCGCGGCATCGCCACCCTGAAAATCGGTGCGCCCGCAGCCATCGATCAGCAGGGCATCGCCGGTGAACACTCGCGAGACATCGCCCAGCTGCTGCAGGTAGCAGTAATGCGTGGCGGTGTGTCCGGGTGTGAACAGCGGCAGCAGGCTGATGGCGCCGAGCTGAAACGGCACGCCGTCATCCACCCACACGTCCCGGCAAAACAGCCGGTCATGTGCCGGCCCGGCAATGTGCGAGCCAGTCAGTTCCTTGAGCCGGTGTGCGGCTGTCAGGTGATCGGCATGCACATGGGTCTCCATCGTGCAGACCAGCGTCAGGCCCAGTTCCTGTACGAGCGCAAGATCCCGATCGGCGGTTTCGATCACCGGATCGATGAGCAGCGCCTGGCCGCTTGCCGGATCGCCGAGCAGGTAGGTGTAGGTGCTGGACTGCGGTTCGAACAGTTGTCGAAAGATCATGGATACTCCTCGCTGTGGCTATCGTTCCAATACCGGTCTGATCATTGCCTGTCATCAGCTCGATGGCGGCGATCCCGGGTGATGGTGTTGTACTCACCAGAGTCTGGCAACAGAATTCCAGTTTTGTTCGTATTGACCGCTTCTTACAGGTTTCCTTCATTCCCCGGAGACTTCGATAACACCACCGGCGTTCAGGTCGTCAGCCGCCGGTAGATGTCCGAGACTTTCAGCGGCAGCTTGCGCACCTCGTCGATCACCGTGTAATTCACCGCTCCGTACATGTGCGGCAGGTAGTCGCGCGCCTCGGTATCGATGGTGATGCAGAAGGCATGGATGCCGTTGCGTTTGGCCTCGATCAGGGCCTGGCGTGTATCCTCTATGCCGTAGGCGCCGCGGTAGGTGTCGTAGTCATCCGGCTTGCCGTCGGAGAGCGTGACCAGCAGCTTGGTGCGCGCCTCCACTGCGTTCAGCAGACGGGTCAGGTGGCGGATAGTCACGCCCATGCGCGTATAGTCCTTCGGGGTGATGCCGCTGATGCGCGCCTTCACCTCCTCGCTGTAGGGATCGTCGAAGCCCTTGATGCGGTAGACCTCGCAGCGCTTGCGCGTGATTCCGGAAAAACCGTAGATCGCATAGCGGTCGCCGAGTGTCTCCAGCGATTCGCACAGCAGCACCAGCGCCTCGCGTTCGGCCTCGTTGATCCAGCCCTTGGTCGAGCCGCTCATGTCCACCATGAACATCACCGCGATGTTGCGCTCCAGCTTGTGCATTTTGGTGAACAGGCGGTCGGACATTTCCCGGCCGATGCGGGTGTCCGCCCAGGCCTCGACCAGCGCATCGATGTCGATATTCTCCCCATAGGGCTGCTTCTTCAGCAGCTTGTCCTCGCCGCGCAGCGCCTCGAAGGTGCGCCGCAGCGCGGCGGCCAGACCGCGGTACTTCACCAGGGTGTCCGCGACGAAGCTGTCGTGGCGCGGCGTGACCTCCAGTTCGCGCAGCACCGCCCAGTTCTTGCGGTAGTGCTGGCGTTCGTAATCCCACTCGTTGTAGAGAAAGGCGCCCTCCTCGTGGTAGGTGCCCTTCCAGACGTCCTCGGCGCTGCGCTCGCCGGCATCGCCCGCGAAATAGGCGCCGTCGCCCGCCGCGTACAGATAGTCCTCGGGGATGTCCCCCAGGTCCTGCAGGATGGAGGCCATTACGCCCTTGACGTTATCGGGTGGCGGCAGCGGCCGGCCGTCCAGTTCGATCTCGAGGCTGAAGCCGTCCGGCATCTCCTCCGCCGGCACCTTGCGCAACTCGAACGGCAGGCGCTGCGCACCGTTCTCGCCCTCCTCCACTGCGGATTCGTCTTCCTCTTCGGGCGGGGACTCGAGTTCCCGCTGCATGCGCAGCAGGGCCAGGCGGAACACCTGGGCGTCGGAGTCGAGGCGCGCGCGGCGCACCTGCTCCACCGCATCCGGGCGCAGCACCCCCTGGTAGAACGCCGGCGGCGGCAGCGGGGCGGCGATGACACCGGGTAGCAACGCGAGGCTGTCCTGCA
>JBAVKA010000166.1:0-11576 GCA_049688075.1 Gammaproteobacteria bacterium | reverse complement strand
CTGCAACTCGGTTACAGCCACTGTCTCGTGCAATCATATGGGCACGTAATCGGCGAAACCTGGATCCCCGCGCATTGGGAACAGGTCGATTTCCAGACCGCCGTCAGTCAGTGGATTAAAACCCATGATTTTCTGGTAACCGGAACGATCACACGGGACAAATCGGGATGGTTTGGCCTGGACGATGGCTGCCTGCTCGTAGATCTGCGCCACTATGCGGCCCTGGGCAAACCCGAGTTTGGCCACCCGCTCACTCAGGCCGTTGAAGTAATCAAGCCGGCCGTGAACATGGAGCTTGCCCCGGATAATGAGCGGTTTCACTCACTGGAAACCCTGCAGGCAAAGGAAAGCGTGATACCCCGGCATGCCGGCTGGAATTTCATCAATGCCAGCCTGCACGCCGGACTCAAGGTATTCAATTTTGACAAGTCTATCGACGGCAGCCGCATCAGTCTGTTCGATCCGTCCGAGCAAGGAATGCTGGCTTTCTCCAGATATCTTGACACTGAGCTGAGCAACTTTTCCCGAACGGAAACGAATACCGGGCTGTCAAGCGGGCAACAGCGCTTCCTGGAATCCATAGACTCGCAGGTTAAGGAGTCGAGAAAGGGCGTATTCCTTTTCAACCTTGAGTCGTATCGGGATGTGCTCGAACAACCGGAAGGCTTCCAGCCGCCGCTTAGCTCGCTTTACTCGGTCACCGCCGGATTTAAGCCCAACATGATGCTGCACGCATTGGGTTTTGACGATACCACCCGCATGGTGTTTTTCGACTACAGCACCACTGCACTGGAAATCAGAAAGGTAATTAACTCCGAGTGGGATGGAGATGATTTCCCCCGGTTTGTCCGCTACCTGATGAAGAAATTCCCGCCCGGCGAAGTTTTCTACCAGCTCTGGGCGGGTCTGTCACCTGATGAAATCGCCTGGGGCGACCTGGAGCAATTGTGGTGTAATGAGATCGAAAAGTGGGGCGGTGAATCGGTTATCAAGGAACACTGGACAGCATTCCGCGGGATACGACACGAGTATGTCCACTGCAATCTCCTGACGGACAGGAACAATCTGCTGGCGGCCATAGACAATCGACCAAATGCAGCAATCTGGTGGAGCAATGCATTTTTCACGATTTACAGCAACTGGCTGTATACGGCGGATGAACGCAAGGAAATTTACGATACCTGGCTAACCGAGCTGGTCGGGCGCAATCCGGACATTTTTATCTATGGTTCCGATTACAACAATATCAACGTCAACCATGTTCGAGCGGGAGCATACCTGGAGCGTTATCTGATTGATGGCGACGACTACTTGAAGCCATGTCGATTGTTCAAACACGAAATACGACTCTAGGAGTCTTGCGTATTGACAGCTCCCGGTATATTGAATTTTGCCCAGTGCGCCCGCATGTATATCAAGATCATGCGACGCGGGCCAAACGAAACCGATCGACGTATCCCTGTTCACCCACCCTCTTCACTGACACCGCTGGACCACGGGTACCAGGCACAAGGAAAACCGGTACGCCCCGGGTATGGCCACGCTTTCAAATACGCCTACAGCGACACACCCTGCTAACTGGCCGGTACTGCCTGAAGGGCTGATAACAACGCAGCGACACTCTCCCGCTTATCGAGTCTGACAACAGGTATTTGCGGACCGTGCTTGTCGATGAGTTCACGGACCAGAGTATCTGTTCGCACCGGATACTTCCATATATAACGCAGATACGCGAGGTCAATGGGCTGGCCGGGTGGCGCATCGGGTCGCGGTTTATTTCGATAGGTCAGGCTCCTGCTAACCACCCCCCAGAGGCAGGACCAGCGCGGGCGATTGACCATGATAATCACTTCGGCTGCCGGGATCCTCAGGTCCAGGGTCGATTCATAGGTACCGTCCATAATCCAGCTGTTCTGCATGATCAGTGAGGTCACCACACGCCGCCATTCCGGCTGTGGCGTGCTGACCCAGCCCGGATGCCAGAAACTGGCATCGAGATGAACTGCCGGCAAATCAAGGATGCGACTTAACTCACGGGTTAGAAATGTCTTGCCGGAACCGCAGGATCCGAGCACCAGAATTCGCTTCGCTGACATCAATGCATCGACAGACTGCCTGCTAATCGTCAAAAGGCTTTGCCTCTGGAATAACACCACTGTCGCACGCCGTGACACGAATCCCTTTGCATACAGATACAGTAATCACATAACCTGACACGCGCAGTACTACCCATCGGTGACACCAGAATCCATAGCAACCGGCTACTCTTCCAGCCAGCCCGGCCGATACGTGTTGCAAGTGCCGGTGCAATGATTCATTACTTAAAAAAAACCATAAGCTGCGAGATCGTCGATGAACAACCGGTCAAGCCTGTTTCTGTCGATCAGGTCCGGGGAGGGAAGATCGACTCGCTTTTGAGGCGGCTATGTTTTCTTCGACACTCATAATCTTCCTCGCAATAGCCGTACCATAGGCAAGCGGAAAATTGACAATATCGTACTCTCCGCTCTCCCGAATCTCGTCCACCAGTTGCGGAACGCCGCAGGGATCACGGTAGTTTGTCGTGTCGTGTAATGTGATCACGCCATTATTGGGCACCAGGGTGCGGTACAGGTCCCAGTCCCGCTTCGCACCGTCATAGTGATGATCTGCATCGATGTGCAGGTAATCGATACTTATCTTCCCGGGCACGAATACTTCATTAAACGCATCTTCGGTAAGTTTCAGCACGATCTCGATTTCCGGATAGTTCTTGCGAAAGGTGGAATCTTCCTTAAGCCAGTAGGGAGTACCCCAGACGTCCTTGCGTTCCTTGGACACATGCTGGGCACCGTCCACCAGGAAGGTGCGTGCGCCCGGAATGTTCAAATCCCGCTGCGCCTGCCGCATGAGACGCGGAACAAACCCGCCACCAGAACCCAGGCAAACGCAGGTGCGCGCCCTGGCGGAATAGGCAAGCGCGTAGTAAAGCAGCCCTGCACTGAGATCCTCGGAACCGTTGTCCGAGCCATGACTCGAGCACCAGGGGTCATCGACTGTCAGCATCGAGGTAATGAAATCATTGTTGAGCAAAGTATTTACAGGCATAGTGTTTCTCTCAGGTTATCACTTCAAAGTGCGGTTGAGGCACGCTTGCATACATCCGCAAAGACGCGTACCAATCAGCCCGCTAGTTTTCGTAATCGTACAGTTCTGCCAGATATTCGCTGCCTTCAAGGGCCAGTTCGAGCTCCCGGAAATTTTCGATGTGGGTTCGTAGATCCGTGTCACTCTGTTTGATGCTGGACTGCGAAAGTTTCGCTCGTGTTGCCTCTACCCCCAGGAACTCGAGCAGGCGGACATGCTCGGGAGCAGTGAGGATATCTTCGTATGCTGTATCGATCCAGGGCTGCTGCCCGGACCGTAATGCGTGCTGAATATCCTGATAAAAGCGTTCGTTAAGATCGCAATGCACCTTAAACGACTCGACATCGACGCGTAGTCTGGGCGTATCGGATGCGAGCTCGTCCCTTGCATAGACCTCCCATAGATCTGTTTGCCTGGCAAGCTGTTCGGATATAAATGTCTTCAGGCGATTCCTGCGGTGAAGGAGTATCTTCAACACCCCGGAATTCTCGATCAGGCGCTGCATAATTGCAGCATCCTGTCCTCGCGTCATCTTGAACCCGACGCAGGATGCACCTAACGGGTGCTGCCAGACGCGCTGCAGAAAACGGAACGGATCCCGGTCGCGGTCTTCCATACTGCCGAGATCCAGAGACCCGTCGCGATATTCCAGCGCATAAAAAATCCCGTTCGGATTGAAGAGCTCGTGATGACATAACACTTCCGGGTGCGAATTGAGTAGCGTACACAGCAGGTTGCTCCCAGTTCTCGGCGCTGCAAGTATGACGAACCTTGTGCCTGTAGACATGGGATATTGATATTGCCAGCTGCATCTCCCGAACCCGAGCCCGACTCAGATCAGGGCGCTCGGCATCAGACGCTGGGTCATGCTACGCAGCGTGTTGACCGGCTCCAGGGTCACCGGGTCCACAAGATACAGCGCTCCGTCATAGGACGACGCCACCAGGTGGTCACCACACCGGGCCAGCGCGCTGATGCCGTTCTTGGCGATATGCCGGACCAGCGTATCGCCGCTGGTGACATCGAAGCGCAACAGCGAGCCCCAGTAGTTTGTCACAATAACCGTATCCTGGTCGACGAAGCACACCGCCTTGGGTGAGCGGCGCCCGAGGGAATAGGACCCGACCATGCTGCCATCATCCAGGCGATAGACTTTCATCGTGAAGTCCCTGGAAACACTGGCAATCATGGCGCCGGTCGGATCGATATCGACATCGTCGACAATTGCCATGTGCCCGAGGAAGCTATGTAGCCGGTTCCCGTCGAAATCCCACGAATGCAGACTATTGTCGGCGCTGCAGCTGACGCCGATCTTCTTGCTCGGGTGGAGGCGTACAGCCTTGACCGCGCCGTCATTGCCGGCAAATTTCTTAAGGATTTCGCCTTGCCGGCTGACGCGCACTATGGCACCGCTGTAGCAGGCGACAAAACACTCCCGCTCGTGACCAGCGTGGTGGGAGATGCGAACGCAGTTGATGGGGCCCTCCCCGAGCGGCACTTCAATCTCCCCGGTGAGGGTCTGGCCGTCAAAGTCGAACAGGTGCAGCACCTGGTTATGCGCGCCACTCACCGCCATACCATATTCCGCATCGATGGTAACCGCATTGGCGAGAATTCGGCCGGACTTCGGCTCGATTTCTGCTATCCATCTCGCCTCCTCAGGCGTCAGTCGACCCAGGCGGAGCAGGCCGTCGTCGCTCACGGTCAGGATGTCACCGGTGGCGGTACCGCTGACATCATTGAAACACGCATTGCCCTCTCCCCGCTCACCGACTTCCCCCAGACATTTACCGGTAGCGGCGTCCCAGACGAGAACGGTGCCGTCGAACGTTCCGGCAAGAAGTCGCTTCCCGTCCGCCGTCCAGTTGAAAGAGCGTTCCCAGATGGAAGGCCGGAATTCAAGTTCCAGCTTCAGACTCATGTCGTTTGCATCCCATACCAGGATGCGCTGATCGTAGGCCGCCGACAGGATGTCGCCGGTAACGGGGGATGCCGTAACCCGCTTGATACCCGAGGAGTGGGCCTCTATCTCCGCGACCGGCTCACCGGTTTCGATATCGAATACCCGCACCACACCGTCATCACAGCCCAGTATTGCGTGGCCATGCCCGGGGTCGATGGCGCAGCTGTCTGTTTCATCCTCAAACGGACCCCACATGCGGATAGGCTTGCCGGTTTCCAGGTCCCAGACCCGCAGCGTCATGTCGTCACCCGAGGTATAAATGCGGCCATTGGCAACAGCCACCGACAGCACATCCTTGTCGTGTCCCTCGATGATATGTATGGCGGCCCCGGTGAGCAGATTCCACACGATGATCCGCCAGTCGCGCGATACGGACACACCGCGACTATCATCGATAAAGACGAAGTCCTCGACATCATCGCTATGGCCTTTCAGAATGCGTTCGATCTGCCGTGTCGCCAGATCCCAGATATAGACCGTGTAATCGGAGGAGCACGAGGCGGCCCTGGTACCAGCGTCATTGACGGTAATCTTGTTGGTGAGATGGTCATGATAACCCATCAATTCCAGGGTGCCCGTATCGAGATTGGCGTACCCTACCGCACCGTCGTAACCGGAGGTAACCGCAGCATTGCGATTCGGAATTCCTGCTACGCAGGTAACCGGTCCGCGGTGCCGGACAAACCGGCTATTTTCGTCCTGAATGGTGTCTTGCAGTTGTTCGCGTTGTTTGACGTGCTGAAGTTGCATGGTTTACCTCCACTCAAAGCAGATCATAAGGCTGGTGACTGAATGTCCAAGAATACAGACTTGACACTACCAGTCGGGAAACATCGATCTCCAGTACGTGCAGTACCGCTCATATTATCAATGAATGAGCCGGATGCAGGAAAATCATGGCTATCGATCCCAATGTCGAAAAATACTCGTGAAATTTGTTCGAGCGCTAGTTCACAGAGGCCATCGGGTGTGCGATACCCCGCTCGAACTGTGACTCTGTCGGCAATCGGGCCGCCAGCCGAGTCGACACCGTCTTGTCCAGCATGGCGTTTGGCAGAACAGACCATCGGTAAGCTTGACCCTGACAATGCGCACCAATCCTTCATCTGCAACTTATTGTAATAATTACGCTTTTTACTAGCCATTACTATCCCGTTCTCGTTATTATTGAATATATTTTAGATGGATATCAATTAAAAACAATGTCTTGATGCTATCAGGGTTTTACACGTATGCCAACTTCCCTGAGCGTCTAATTTTCTGCGGAAAATTAAGCTGATCCGGCCATGCAGTTCCACCACCCGGAATAGCGACATCCAGCCGGCTCGATGCACATCGATGGTATGCAGAACCTGACATGTTCTGCATCGCCACCTGGTTGTCGCCCTGATTTCGTGCTCCATGAAACCCCGTTACTACCCTGACAGGTTCGCGAGGGTGATCGCTCACTGACGAGAGCTCGATGAAATCTTATTCCTCTTTTATATATATACCACTGCTTCCACTTGATTGCAGGCTCGTACTCAGGTGTCAGGCTTGATGATCAACCCATTTCTGCCGAAAGGGCAAAGCCCGAGGCGGGAGGACCCAGCTGAACGCAGGACCGCGGAGTAACCAGGGAACAGCAGTGGCTCATGTCCAGGGTCTGTTGACATCAATTGACGAGGTACTACAAGCTAAGGCGAATAGCGTCCGAACCATTCGTATACTGATACTGGCACCCGGGTTTGTTAGAATCCGGGCTACATCCAAATCGTGGAACAAGAGCTGCAAAGGCAATAATGAACATGAACCTATCGGACATGCCCCCCCTGTTGGACCTGAATTATTACCCCGACATCATACGCAAGCGTTCTGCCGTGCAAGAAATCCTTGCTCGTACCGGCACTCCGATATTTCTTTGTGATCGGGACATTCTGTCTGCAAGATACCGTACACTCGATCAAAGCCTCAGCGACAACTGGCAACAACATATAATCGGTTACTCATTCAAGACGAACTATCAGGTAGCCCGATCCGGGATACTCCGGCAAGAGGGTGCATGGGCGGAAGTGGTTTCGGGGCGCGAATATCGACTTGCCCTCGAACTCGGATACCCGGGTCGATCGATCATCTTCAATGGCCCGTACAAGAGCGACGATGATCTCCGATTGGCGATCGATGAGGGATCCATCCTCAATATCAATGATCATGACGAACTGGACCGCCTTATTGATTTGGCCAGTTCTGTGAAGAAACGTGTCGAGATTGGACTCCGGCTTGGCAGCACACTGCCAAAACTCGGCCACAGCCGGTTCGGATTTTCGATGGAAAACGGCGAGGCCCTGTCCGCACTCGAAAAGACACGACGTGTTCCCAATGTCAGTCTCGTCGGACTGCATACGCATTTATACGGGGATACTGACGAAGCGGACATTTACAGACTCGCGGCGGAACGGTTTGGGGAATTTGCAAAACATCACGTGGACGATTACACGGGCAGTCTTAAGTACATTGACCTGGGCGGTGGATTCCCGGCCCATACCCCTAAACCGAAAAGCCGCGAGAACTGGAATCCGCAGGAAATTGGTGTCTATATACGCGCCATCACGGACACCATGAAACGCTATTTTCCATGCGAGCAACCACAACCGACCCTGATTGTCGAGCCAGGAAGATATTTAACCAACGACTGCGCCATCCTGGTAACACGCGTCGTTCACGTCAAGCAACGCGACGGAAAGCAAATAGTCAACTGCGACGGCAGCATGTCGATGGTTCCGCTCACCCATTACATTCCACAGATCATTCACGCCTACACAGTTGACATCCGGCAATGCACCGGCACCGAGACGCCGACAACAATTTATGGATCTACCTGCCGGGAAAACGATGTTTTATATGATGGCCCGTTCGTTAAAACCAGGCCAGACGATTATCTGGTGCACTATGCGGTCGGCGCATACAACTCCAATTTGAGCCCAGATTTTATTTTCGAGGCGCCGGGTATGGAATTGATTTGATGCACTGTTCATATTCTTCGGACAACATACACGCAAATCGATCACCCGAAGCATGGAGAAATCTATCGGAAGCTATCTGCTCCGCTCTACTTGAATCTAACGGGTATCTATTGTCCCTGCGCCATCATGTTCCAGGTCAGCAGAACGCCCACCCCAATGAGCACGCAATCGCGCTCGATCATCTGCCGAGTAGAAATGTTTTGCAAACTTGGATTCATACATTTTATCCAGCAAGGGGGCCGGAATGACTATTCGCTGCTTGAACTCCTGGTACTGCTTCGCGTGACTTTTCTGGCTGGTCACGTTGCTCCTGACTATTTCAAAATCCTCGAGGCCCAGAAATTCCTTGATTGCGTCGGTTTTAGACTGATCGTCGAGCTCGCATTTGAGCACGAGCAGGGAAATGTTATCGCGCGACATAATCGCATAGCCCTTGTCCAGGGGAAACGGAGATTTATACACATCGATACCAAGGGTCGTTTTCAGCTCCGCATCCAGCCAGATCAGCGGCCTGTAGTATGCGTAACGGTCAAGAAAAATCCGTATCATCTCATCGATGCCATAGCCCGATTCCTCGATTGTGGTGCCGGTATACTGACCGAACACCTGAAAGAACAAAGAGATATTATGTGCCACAGGATCCCGCACCAGGGTGATTACCCGTACTTGCCCTCCCGGTTGAACATACGCCCTGTAAATCCGCTCTGTATAGAATTTTTTTCTAAACAACCAGCCCAGCCGTTGCCGTAGGGTGAATTGTTCGAACACGCGCCTGTCGTGCTCCATCTCACGAACCACATACTCCTTGTATTCAGGTTCGATATCAATATTACCGGGATCACGATTCCTGATCGGAAAGAACTCGTGACACATTAACACCAGTCGGGTGCGTGGATCCTGGCATCGAAACAAGGAATTACGAATTGAAGATGAACCAACCTTACCCATTTGATACACAAGAATCGGGGCACGCCACCCCAGCAGCGGGGCTATATTGACCGAAAAGTATTCATAGACCTGTCGGTTAATCCACTTTTTCTTCAAATACATTGGCTTTGATTGATTCATGGTTCAAGACGATCAGATACATCGGTAGCTACGCAAGATACTGTTTCCTTCCCCGAAATAATCCTTTCAGCGATGCACTGCGCGCTTTGCCTTTAAGCCGTGACCGATAGGGTTGGGTCCGGCCCAACGCTCGTCTGCAGGTTCCGAGGCGAGTTGATACCTTGTATCAGATGAGATTCGCATCCGCGGTGAGTGGTTGTCTGTACTGGCATGGATGATATAGGGGCTGAAGATGAGAACATCACCCATCCTGAACTCGGCGGTCAACCACCGGCCACCAAGCTCCTCCCGTGTGCTGAAAGCATCAAGCGAGTATTCGCCGGATTTCTGCCAGAGTTTCTTGCCAGATTCGATCAGGGGCGCGTCAACATGATCTGCATCATAGACATCTATATCCCGCTTGCAATAGGACTCGCGAAGCTCTTCAAGCTGGTGCGACTTTTCCAGCAACATCACTCCACCCATGTCGTAGTCGATATCGGTATAGGGAACCCAGGCGGTGAATAAATTATGTGTTCCCCGACCCATGTACAGAATATCGCAGTGCGGCGGTGTAGACCTGCCGGTAGCCGAATCTTTTGCACGAAACCAGATGTGATTGAAACAAAGAACATCTCCGCCAAGGAAGTGTTCGAAAAACGATATCATTCGGCCTTTATACAGAAGTTCCTTGATAGGCAAACAATCACTCAAGGATTCAGCGCTGCCGTCGGTGCGATAATCCAGAATGGCACTGACAGATCTATCGGGTTTCGGATGGCTGATACCCTCATAAGCAGGATAGTCAGGATGCAATGCACCGAGTTTGGCGAGTCGATCAAAAACGTCCCGGCGTACTGCTTTTACCAGGTCCAGTTCGAGAAGGCCGGGTAGATACAAGTAACCGTCATCAGCCATTCGCTGCCGCAGTTCGTTCGCAGCAGACAGGACAGAATCCGAGTGACGCAGTTCGCCGAACGATTCTCTGGACATATCAAGCGGCCGGCCTTTGTATAAGGGTTGAGGTGATTTCATATTATCTAACCTGACTATGTCCCTGAGGAATTTTTAACTATTTGTGACCTTTCTGACTATTTGTGGCCCTGAGAATGGCATCATTAGAGACACCTGAACTCGAAGCACCGCATATTTATTTGTGTAATCAGCACAGCGAAAGATACCAGTTTTCTTCACATTACGGGCCAGTGGGAACAGGCTTCTTATCTATACTGGATAAATTATCACGTTTTTAACAAGCTGGGGCAATCAGATCTCGAAAAGCATGCTATTCCAGACATTTCTGTTCCATCGAAGAACCCCAACAATTCCGTGCGCCCCTATCATCCGGCCGCGACGCCGCTGATTAAACGGGTTCTGCCGGTCATGTCCACCGCCGCTTGTGGCCAATGCGCACCGCTTCCCCTGCCGTAAACTGCCTGGTTGCCATGCAACTGGCACTGGCTACCACACCGGAGCTTTCCTGACGGATCGCTCCGATCGCTGTTGCCAACCGCCCTGTAATTGTATAACCTTTTGTTAAATGCAAATAATAATGATCTTGTTCGACAGTATTTTCCGCTACCTCGAACGCTGGCCACTGCTACAGGCTGGTATCGACGAGGCCATGACGAATTCAATTACTGCCCGGGAATATCTCCGGACCTGTGAACATCCCGTGAAATCCTCTGCAGGATCCGGACGGCATTCAGCGTTCTACTGCAGAACTGAAGCCGAGATGACTTCATCTCTGCACGTGCGCCTGATCAGGGATTATCGATGAAACGGGTGCTCGTTACAGGGGGGGCCGGATTCCTGGGACGTCATCTCTGCCAGCATCTTCTCAAGAATGGCCATGAGGTCATCTGTGTTGACAATTTTTTTACCGGAACAAAACGCAATATTGTGGATCTGCTCAATAACCCCTATTTCGAGATCATACGGCATGACATCTGTTTCCCGCTCTATGTCGAAGTGGATGAAATCTACAATCTTGCCTGTCCGGCAAGCCCTGTTCACTACCAGCACGACCCGGTACAGACTACCAAAACCAGCGTGCACGGCGCCATCAACATGCTCGGTTTGGCAAAGCGCATCAGGGCCAGAATACTGCAGGCATCCACCAGCGAGGTGTACGGCGATCCGGATGTGCATCCGCAGCGCGAAGACTACTGGGGAAACGTCAACCAGATTGGGCTGCGTTCATGTTACGACGAGGGAAAACGCTGCGCTGAAACGCTGTTTTTCGATTATTTCCGTCAACACAGGCTGAGCATCAAGGTCGTGAGAATTTTCAACACCTACGGTCCATTCATGGAGGTCAACGACGGCCGTGTGGTGTCGAACTTTATCGTCCAGGCGCTGAGAAACCAGCCCATAACCATCTACGGGGACGGCAGCCAGACGCGATCATTTTGCTACGTCGACGATCTGATTGATGG
>JBAVKA010000165.1:0-4025 GCA_049688075.1 Gammaproteobacteria bacterium | reverse complement strand
GTCGGCTGGGCCATGTCTGAACGCATGACGGCCCAACTGGTCTCCTTCCCTCCCGGCTGCCCCTTTATTTCCCGCGCCTGAACGGCAACACCTTCGCCGAGAGTCCCGCCTGCATACGGATCCCTGCGCACATCTCCCGAGCGATCTGGTCCAGAAACCATCGATCCGGGTTGGCATCCTCGAGCTGGCGGCGGAACAGCTCCAGCGACACCACGTCATGCTCCTCATCCTTCATAGTGTTCTCCCGGCCCGCAGTGCCACCGCACTTTCACTATCGACGGTCAGGCCATCACCTACTGGGCTGTCATTCGCCGGCTCTATCACCTGGTTCCTCAATCTGCGCAGAGCCCGGGCGCACGTATACCAGTTCGCGACCGCCTCCTCTGCAGTTCTGCCTCCGACCCGCAGGCGGACGACGGGTTGACCGAAGTAAGGAGGGTTCCACTGTCCCCGACCGGGGAAGGCCTGGTAGAGGGTAAGCAGCGACCGGTCCGTCTCGAAGTCCCAGGGTGCCGCGCCCTGAGCCAGCTGACGCTTGACGGGCAAGTGGGTGCCGCAGTAGTCGCCATAGCTATCTGCCACGCGGGAATCTTATGGTCACGGCGCAGCCGCTCGTGATGGGCCGTCTTGAAGAGTCGAACATCGTTACTATCCATATTGAAGGTCGGGATGACTACGCGCTTGCTGCTGTGGCCGAGCAAGCGATCGCCAAAGCATTCCCGCAACGCGCATTCCAATGGGGTCGGGTCGTGCTTTCTGAAAACCCAGTGCGATAGTGATCTCATGCGTCCGCGAAATCCCGGTGGAAAGATTGCCGGGCCGTGCTGCAAATAAAACTCGAGTATCTCGGCAGGGCGCATTCCCAGCCCGAGGCCGAGCGCGATGATCCCCCCTGTGGATGTGCCAGTGATGAGATCGAAATGATCCGTGATACGAACGTCGAGATCTTGTTCCAGGTGGGCAAGAACGGCCGCCGCAAACATACCGCGAATCCCTCCACCGTCGATTGCAAGTATCTGAAATTTATGGTTTACGTTCATGTTGATACAGTGGTGGATTATTGGTAATTAGCACTCTCTTGCCATGAGTGCTAGCAAGTCTACACCATTTGACAAAACTTATCAATTGATAAATAATCATGGCTAATGGCCGCAAACTATCTAGGAGTGATGCAGTGTCCATCCAGGATGTGCGGGATTTCCTGTTGGAATTCAAACAAGTGGTCACAGGCGGCAGTGGTATCGACATTGTGCCAAGGGCAGAAACCAAGCCCACTCTCGTGCGGCTTGGTCTGACCAAGACCAATCTGGAAGAGATTCTGCTGGGGTTATCGGTGACGGATTACTGCCAGGGACCGGTGCCCGACCGGGATCGTTCGGGCAACGTATGGATTTTTGGACGCGAGATTGAAGGGCATGAGGTTTATATCAAGTTGAAGGTTGCACAGGCAGGACACAAACGGATCGCGAAATGTATCTCGTTTCATATCGCCAGGTATCCGCTGGAGTACCCACACAGGTAACGGTGCTTGAACAGCCAGTGGAGGATTGTCATGAAAGGTATTTGCCCAAATTGTGAGAAAGAGACCGAGCTTGAACTTATCCGCACCCGGGAAGTGGTCGAGGTGCGGGGGGAGCCCATTGAGGTTGATACTGAATTCTTCAGATGCACGGAGTGCGGCGTGGAATTTGAAAATACCCGTGGGGTGGACTCGCTTGCGCTTGCTTACCAGGAGTACCGGCATCGCCACGATATGCTCCAGCCAGAGCAAATTCGTGAATGGCGTAAGCAATATGGGCTGACCCAGAATGAGTTGAGCCAAATTCTCGGATGGGGCGGTGTGACTTTGAGCCGGTATGAAAATGGCGCGCTACATAGCGAGTCGCATGAAAAGATCCTGCGACTTGCAATGGAGCCGCATAATTTAATTACGCTCATCGAAGATGCGCCTGATGCGATCCCCGATGAAAAACGTGAGCGACTCTTGGGAGAGCTGCGCGCGGTAGATTCCGAGGCATGTTCATTTGAGCGGCTTTTTGAGGAACGATTCGGACAATATGCGCCCGACGAGTTCAGTGGTTTCCGCAAGTTGGACTCAAAAAAGTTATTTAATGTCATCCTGTTTTTTTCAACTGGAGGCCAACTCAAGACAAAGCTGAACAAACTGCTTTTCTATGCAGATTTCAAGCATTTCAAGGAATATTCGGTTTCTATTACTGGTGCGCGTTATGTTCACCTCCAATATGGGCCTGTGCCTGATGATTACGATTACTATTTTGCTGAATTATCGCGCGAGCTTTACCTGGATGTTGAAGAGGAAAACTTTGGAAATTACACTGGTTTTAAATGTGTAGCCCGTGTTGAACCTGATTTGAGTGTATTTGAACACACAGAACGTAGTGTGCTGGAAGAAGTCTTCAAGTATTTTAGAAGATTTGGTTCCGTAGAGATTATGAATTTCTCGCATGCAGAATCAGCATATGCTTCGACAATTGAGGGCGAGACCATTTCGTACCTTCATGCAAAGGAACTGAGAATATAGAAAAGGTGGTGCCCACTGCATTTCTTCCAGGCAGCATGAGGCGAGTTGCTCGAATCGAGCAGGGAGCAATTTCGCTCTCACATCGGCAGGCTGGAACCTGCCAGCTGCTAGAAGGAGACTTGCGATGGCCTGTAGCCGTAAACCCCGCCAGGTGCGGGATAGCAAGAAACCCGGGCCGAAGACTGTGCCTGTCCGTGGACATAAACGGTCCAAGCCCGGTAAGTGTCGTTAGTTAAGTGACGGCAGCAGCGGGTACCACCTTCCTTTCATTAACCTAACTTCCGCGCCAGATCCTCCGCCTCAGATGCGTATACCGGTTCAGCATGCGAAGGTCCTTGTGACCGGTAATGCTGGCAACCTCCATAATGTTGAGACCCTTCTCGAACAGCCGTGTGGTGGCCTCGTGGCGCAGGTCGTGGAAGCGCAGGTTTTCGATGCCAGCCCGGCGCACGGCGCGGATGTAGGCGCGCTTGACGGCCTCGGTAGTGAGGCCAGGGAAGACCGGACCGTGCAGGCTTCGGGGCAGGGCACGCAGTATCCGCACGGCGGTCGACGAAAGCGGCACGGTTCGGGCCTCACCGTTCTTGGTATCCGGCAAGTGGGCGGTGCGGCGGTTCAGATCAACGTGCTCCCAGCGCAGGCGGATCAGCTCCCCCTGGCGCATGGTGGTTTCAAGCGCCAGTTGCACGATGGGCAGCAGCCAGGGATTACGTGCCTCGCGGCAGGCCTCCAGCAGGCGGGGTTCCTCGCCGGTCTGCAGGCGCCGGTCCCGTGGCCGGTTGTCGGCGGGCAGCCGGATGTCGCGGACCGGGTTGTGGACGTAGATACCCCACTCCTTGCGGGCAACCTCGAACACATGACCCAGCAGCACCAGGTCCCGCTTGACGGTGGACTGGGTTACCTTGCGCAGCCGTTCGTCGCGGAAGCGGGCGATGTCCATGCCGCGGATGCCGGCAACGTAACGCCGGGCGAGCGGCAGGCGCATCAGGGCGCGCAGGCGGTTGGTCTCTGATGCCGCGCCTTTCTTCGTGGGCGTGATCTCGGCCAGGTAGCGTTCCAGCAGTTCTTTCAGCGTGGTGGACTCGGCCGCGGCGCGGGAGACAAATACGCCCTTATCCATCTCGACTTCGATGACGCGCGCCCACTGCTCGGCTTCGGCGCGTGTCTCAAAGGTCCTGGTTTGCAGGGGCTGGCCCTTTTTCCGGACCTGTGCCTGCCATTGCTAGGGACCGCGTTTTCTGAAGGTTGCCATCGCCACACTCCGCTCGTTCGCGAACGAGTGTGACAACGCTGTGACAAATAATCAGTTGGAAACCAATACAGGGGGTGTTGTGGTTTCTAACTTATTGATTTGAATGGTGGGCGATACTGGGATTGAACCAGTGACCCCTGCCGTGTGAAGGCAGTGCTCTCCCGCTGAGCTAATCGCCCTGTTGAAACCATCGATTGGGAATATTAAGGGCCTGAGCCCACCGGGTCAATT
>JBAVKA010000164.1:0-1823 GCA_049688075.1 Gammaproteobacteria bacterium | reverse complement strand
CCCCCTCGTGCAGCCAGCCTCGCAGCTGGTCGAATGCCGTGTCCCGTTCAATATCCTCATGGTCGAGATCCTGCAGCTTGAGCTTCAGGTTCTCGATCAGTTCCCGGTAGCGCCGGGATTCGCTCCTCGCCTTCGCCAGCTCCCGATTGAGCGCCTGAATGCGGTTGGTGCAGGCGCTGATATCGGGGAATTCGTGATCGGGCCGGATGACCTTGCTGACCGCCTGTTCCATGATTTCGCCGACCCGGTGCAGCATACTGGAGTCCTCGGCCTCAGCATGGGGATAGGCGTGCAGCAGATCGGACAGCAGTATCGCGCCTTCGAAGGTGCGCAGCTCCCCCGACTGGATCCGGTTCTGCAGTTCGCCGCGCTTCACCCCCACCATACGGGCGGCCTGGGAGAGGGAAATCAGTCGAGGCATCGGCGCTCCTGGGGGTGTTCGGGAAAATCGTGCAGCTTACGTTAACATAAACCGCCAGTCATTTTGACGGCGGTAGCCGGCAGCCGTCGAGTCGGGATTCGGGAGGAACGGATGATCGAAGTGAGTGTCGTGGATATTACCGGACTCCAGGTGGATGCCATCGTCAATGCTGCCAACAGCAGCCTGCTGGGCGGCGGCGGCGTGGACGGCGCAATTCACCGCGCGGCCGGGCCTGAGTTGCTGGCCTGTTGCCGCACCCTGGGCGGGTGCCCCGCGGGCGAGGCGAAGATCACGCCCGGTTTCCTGCTGCCGGCACGCTGGGTCATCCATACCGTCGGACCCGTATGGCATGGTGGCGGCCAAGGCGAGGCGCAGTTGCTGCGATCCTGCTATCAGACGAGTTTCGCACTGGCGCTCGAAAACGGGGTCCGTTCCATCGCCTTCCCGTGCATCAGCACCGGCGTGTACGGTTATCCGAAAGAGCAGGCGGCGGGTATCGCTCTGCACGCGATGCGCGCGCACGAGGGCCGCTTCGAACGCATCATCGCCTGCTGTTTCAGTGAGGCGGATGCGGAATACTATCGCCGGTTGATGTCGTAATCGCTGTAGCCGGGGCCGCTGCGGCGGGCGCATCCCTTCCGGTGTCTTCGCCCAGGAACAGCAGCGGATCCACCCGCGCGTTATTGAGGCTCACGCCCCAGTGCAGGTGCGGTCCGGTGACGCGTCCGGTCTTGCCGACCGCGCCGATGACCTCGCCGGCCGTCACGCGCTGTCCCGGTTTTACGTCGATGCGGCTCATGTGGCAGTACATGGTGATCAGGCCCTGCCCGTGGTCGATGAACACGGTGTTGCCGTTGAAGAAGAAATCGCCGGTGTCGATGACGGTGCCGGAGGCGGGAGCCCTGATCGCGGCGCCTTCCCCGGCCGCAATATCGAGCCCGCTGTGAGGCTTGCGTGGCTGGTCGTTGAAGTAGCGCCGCAGGCCAAACGGACTGCTCAGCGGTCCGTCCACCGGCTTGAGAAAGTCGAGTGTCACCACCGTGTCGTCCGACCAGTGGCTCAGGGCCGCCCCGATCTGTTTCTGTTCACGCTTGATCCGCACCAGATCGCGTTTTTCCGGGTTGACCTTGCGCGTGTCCTTGATGGTGATGCGTTGCGTCTCGTAGGCCTTGTCCCTGACCTCAAACGCAAGGCGCAGCGGTTTGTTCGCCAGCGTCTTCGCCTCCAGGTAATGCGTGCCGGGGTGCACGCCGAGTGCCAGGCCGACGATGGCATAGGTGCCGTCTTGCTGGCGGGTGATGAGTACCCGCCGCTGCTGATAACGCACGCTCGCCGGGTCGGCATCCGCCGGCAGGTGGACCGCGGCGATGCCGCCCGGCACCGGCGTGTGATTCAGCGTGAA
>JBAVKA010000163.1:0-2269 GCA_049688075.1 Gammaproteobacteria bacterium | reverse complement strand
GCCCGACCCCCACGCGCGGACTTGCGCGACATGCGCTTTTTCATATGGGCGTTCTCGTCGATCATCCGTTGGTTCTCCTCGAACTCCGACCAACTGATATACCCAGGATGGTGATCCCGAAGCAAGACGTTCCAGGCGTGCATTGGCTTGTTGTGCCCATTGGTCTTGCGGGCGCGCCCATCCACAACGTGTGTACGCTGACCGGTGCGACCGAACACGTACGCGCCAGCATAGAGAGGATGACGCAAGATCTCCAGCACATTGTGGTATTGCGCCGCCTGCCACTGGATACGACGCCCGGCAGCACCCTGATGCACGACAGGCAACTGCAGTTCAGCGTCCTTTACCCACAATAATACCTGACGGGCGCTGCCCAGCTCCCGGAACTTACGCAACACTAACCGGATCGCATCGGCGATGCGTTCATCAGGATCGATCTCGATGCGCCCGAGCTCGTCCCAGCAGTACCCGGGCGGTAACGCATAGCGCAGCTCACCTCGCTTGGCCTTCGAGTCCCTTGCGGCAAGTCCTCGCTGTTTGAGCAAGGACAGCTCATACTCCGACATCGTACCCTTCAGTCCGAGCAACAATCGATCATTGACCAACCGCGGAGCGTAGGTGCCATCGGGGTCGATAACGAGCGTGCCGATCAATGCGCACAGGTCAATCAGATGGTGCCAGTCGCGGCCATTGCGCGCCAGACGCGAGGCTTCAATGCAGAACACCGCGCCGATCTGTCCACCACAGACGGCCGTAACCAGCTTCTGAAAGCCCGGTCGCTCAACCAGCCCGGAACCTGATCGGCCCAGATCATCGTCGATGACTGTTACCGGCATAAATCCTATCAAGCGCGCCGACTCCGCCAGCGCGTACTGACGACGTTGACTCTCCGTGTGCTCCGCAACTTGTCCCAGTGTTGATTGGCGAATGTAGACGACCGCCCCGCGATTGAGATGCTCAGCCGTGATTTTAGGGTTCATCGCGATCCTCCCCTTTGTCTGCGGGGGCTGGGTTCTCGTGGCCCAGTACTTCGAGCAGAAGGTCGGCCAGGGCGGTCACCAGCGCTTCCTGCGCCTCCTCGGGGAGCGGGTGTCTTATCTCGTGTTCGAGTAACAGGGCGAGTTGTCGCCTTGAGGTATTTACCATTCGATTCATCGGACTTACCCTCCTGGTCTGGGGGGTCCAATGATGTAACAGTCGGCAGCGAAATTCTTGAAGCCTCGGTCGATTCAGCCGTGAGCAGCTCTCGAAGCTCACTCAGTGCGCCGATGGACAATTGTGGCGATCCGAGCGACATTGCGCTGCAGGTTGAGGCGTCACACATCCACGACGGCAATTCACGCGATAGGCCCGACGGCGCCTCCACATGGACGACCGCACCGACCCCGCGGCCCGCGCGTCGGTACAGAGTCAGTCGCTGACCATGCAGCGGATGCCATCGATACTCAACAACGACAGATTGCGATCGGTATGCAGAATGTTGTTTGATTCCGCGTGCGGTTGCAGAACACGAAGAGCTGCTCGGAAAACGGATCGTGCTGCAGGACCTGCTCGACCAGCACAGCCAGACCGTTGATGCCCTTGCGGAAGTCGACAACATCCCGGCACAGATACACCGCCGGCAGATCCGCGCAGGGCCGCATCATGGCAACGCGCCGAGCGCCTGCAGCAGCGCGAGATGATCAACAGCCTCACCGCCCAGCTCCAGGGTTACGCCGTTGGGAAACTCAATCCGGCAGCGGGTGCTCGCCGCCGCCGCGCCGGGTGCAACCACCCGCACCCGCTCAAATACCGGCCGGTGCCGCTTGCTGCGAGACAGCACACCCTGCTGTATCAGACGCTTCCTGGCATCGTAGAGCGCCCGCGCCCCCAGCCCTTGGGCCGCGGCATACGCACTCATCTTCTGACCCGAGACCTCACACGCCTGCAGATGCTCAAGCCAATACCGCTGGCGATCCGTCAGTTCCCCTCGCTTCCTACTACCCATCGCCTCACCACTCGATCATCACGAAGTGGGAAGCATGCAAGTGATCGCATCAGGTGAATAGAGTGGGGTTTAATTTGCGCTTACGATAGACGAGCGTTTCGGATTGTGTTTCATCGCAGGTTCGGAATTGTATCCACAACTTTGTAACGTCCTGATTATCCGAAGTGACTAACGGATCCGGAAACCGTATGTCCAACCAATGGGATGTCAGCCAGTTATGAGCCAAGACACGGACAGTTAGATATGGTCAAACCAAATAGAAATATCTACTAGAACCTATCT
>JBAVKA010000162.1:0-25538 GCA_049688075.1 Gammaproteobacteria bacterium | reverse complement strand
GACCCACGCCGACGAGAAGCACCTCACGGAATATCGCCGTTATCACGTCGGCTTCGTGTTCCAGTTCTATAACCTGATGCCCAGCCTGACGGCGCGTGAAAACGTGGCCGCGGTTACCGAGATCGTACCCCATCCCATGACGCCGGAAGACGCGCTGGCGATGGTCAACCTGCAGCATCGCATGGACCACTTCCCGGCGCAGTTGTCCGGCGGCGAACAGCAGCGTATCGCCATAGCGCGCGCCATTGCCAAGAACCCTGCCGTGTTGCTGTGTGATGAACCCACCGGGGCACTGGATTCGGAGACCGGCGTGCTGGTGCTGGAGGCGCTGGAGCGCGCCAACCGCGAACTGGGCACCACGACGGCGCTGATCACGCACAACGCCGGCATCGCCGACATGGCCGACCGGGTGGTGCATATCGCCAACGGACACGTCGGCTCGATACAGCGCAACGCGCAACGAAAGCCGGCCCGCGAATTGTCGTGGTAGCGAATTCGTGCGGGCACTGAACCACAAGCTGTGGCGTGACCTGTGGGACATGCGAGGGATGGTGCTGGCCATCGCGCTGGTTCAGGCGGGGGGTGTGGCGACCTTCGTGATGTCACTGTCAACCTACGACTCCCTGCTCTTCACCCGCGACCGCTATTACCGCGAGCAGCATTTCGCGGAGGTGTTCGCCTCGCTGAAACGCGCACCGGACAATCTGGTCGGGCGTATCCGTGCCATACCCGGGGTGGACCAGGTGCAAACCCGCGTGGTGGCGGCGGTACGCCTGGAGGTTCCCGGCTTCACCGATCCGGTGACCGGCACCCTCGTATCCGCGCCCGATACTCATCCGTCCCGTCTTAACACGCTGTACCTGCGCCAGGGACGCACCCTCGATGCAGGCCGTGACGACGAGGTAATGATCGACGAATCGTTCGCCACCGCCCATGGCCTGCAACCCGGTGACCGGCTCACCGCCACCATCAACGGCCGGCGCAAGGCCCTGACCATCACGGGTATCGTGCTTTCCCCGGAATACATCTACTCGATCGCACCCGGCGCGGTGTTTCCGGACTTCGAACACTACGGGGTCCTGTGGATGGGACGCAAGCCGCTCGCCACCGCCTATGACATGGACGGCGCCTTCAACGATGTCGCTCTCAGTCTGGAGCACGGAACTGACACGGAGACGATCATCGAAACGCTGGATCGCCTGCTGGCCCGCTATGGCGGGCGCGGCGCCTATGCCCGCGAGGATCAGCTGTCCCACCGCTTCCTGACCGAAGAACTGCATGGCCTGGAGACCATGGCCACGGTATTTCCCGTCATTTTTCTCGGCGTGGCGGCGTTTCTGCTCAACGTGGTGATCGGCCGCCTGGTGGCTACCCAGCGTGAACAGATCGCCATCCTCAAGGCTTTCGGCTACAGCAACCTCGAGGTGGGGCGGCATTACGCATCACTGGTGCTGATGATCATTGGACTGGGGCTCGCCGGCGGGATCGGCGCCGGCATCTGGCTGGGCAGGGGTCTGAGCGGGATATACATGCAATTCTACCACTTCCCCTTCCTGCACTACCGGCTCGATCCGGTGGTCATCGGGCTGGCGGCTCTGGTGAGCGTGCTGGCCGGCCTCGCCGGCACCCTCCATGCGGTGAGCAAGGCCGGGCGCCTGCCGCCGGCCGTGGCCATGCGGCCGGTCACGCCGACCGCCTACCGTCCGACGCTGATCGAACGGCTCGGCCTGCAGCGACTGTTCTCCCAGCCGACCCGCATGATCGCCCGTCACATCGAACGCCGACCGGTCAAGTCGCTGCTCACGGTGGCTGGCATGGCCTCCGCCTGCGGCATCATCATGGTCGCCAATTTCCAGAAAGACGCCGTCCGCCACATGATCGACGTGCAGTACTCCATGAGTCAGCGACAGGACCTGAGCGTGACCTTTACCGAGCCTTCCTCCCACAAGGCCCTCTATTCCCTCGCCGGCCTGCCGGGGGTGGAATACGCTGAAGGCGTGCGTAGCGTACCGGCGCGGCTGCGCTTCGAGCACCGCAGTTACCGCGGCTCGCTGCAGGGACTGGAGTCCCAGGGGAAGTTGCGGCGGGTGCTCGATGCCAACCTGCGGCGCGTCGACATCCCCTCCGACGGCATCGTGATGACCGATTACCTGGCAGAGTTGCTGGGAATCAGGCCGGGCGAGGTAGTGACTGTCGAAGTGCTGGAAGGCAACCGGCCGGTTCTGAAAATACCGGTGACAGGAACGACCAGCGAGTATCTGGGTGTATCCGCCTACCTGCAGCGCGGGACACTCAATCGCCTGATGCAGGAAGGTGATGCCGTGAACGGCGCCTACCTGAGCGTGGACCCGCCCTGGCGTGACCGTGTCTACCGCGAACTCAATGAAATGCCGCGCGTCGCGGGAATCCTGGTGCGGGACAGCGCCATCCGGAGTTTCTATCGAACCATGGATGAGACCATCCTGTACTTCTCTTTCGTCTCCGCCCTGCTGGGTGGATTCATCGCCTTCGGCGTAGTCTATAACAGCGCCCGCATCGCGCTTTCCGAGCGCGACCGTGAACTGGCCAGCCTGCGGGTGCTCGGTTTCACCCACCCCGAGGTCGCCTATATCCTGCTCGGGGAACTCGGCATCGCTACCCTGCTGGCGCTGCCGCCGGGCTTCCTGTTCGGCCGTCTGCTGTGCGGCTACCTCTCGCAGTCGTTTCGTTCCGATCTCTACCGGGTGCCGCTGATACTCGAACCCGGGACCTACGCATTCGCCGCCGCCGTGGTGCTCGCCTCGGCCGCTTTTTCGGCGCTGATGCTATGGCGCAATCTGCACAAGCTGGACCTGATCGGCGTGCTCAAGACCCGGGAATGATGCAATTCGATCAACGCAAAGGCGCAAAGTCATTGTGTGATTTCATTAAAGAATTCCTTTGCGTCTTTGCGGTGAAAGCGGTGTTTAATGAGTGCCTGCCGGCACAGCCGGTGAGTTACGGTGCAAATGCGCCTCACCCACCCTGCGTTGATGTTGCAATCGTCCAGGCAAACGAAATTCTATTCGATTATTTATTTTATATACATTTGGTTCTTATATTTTATTAATTTATTTATTAAGAATTAGACTGACATGCACCGGCGTGGAAATTTTGGATTGATGACTCTGGCGGCCGCCCTGCTCGCGGCCCTGGCCTGGGGCTTCTGGCCACGTCCGGTCCTGGTGGAAATCGCCACGGCGAGTCGTGGTCCCCTGCAGGTCACCATCGAGGAAGAAGGACAAACCCGCGTCAAGGACCGCTTCGTGATTTCTGCACCGGTCGCGGGATACCTGCGACGCATAGAACTGGAGGTCGGTGATACGCTGACGCAGGGGCAGACCGTGGCGGTACTGGAACCGCCGCGTCCCGAGGTTCTCGACCCGCGCAGTCGCGCCCGCGCCGAGGCCCAGATAGCCGCCGCTCAGGCCACACTGGAGGCCGCCGCCAAAAAGGTCGCCGCGGCGCGCGCCGAGACGAAATTCGCCCGCGACGAGTATGCGCGCAAACAGAAACTGCGTTCGAAAGAGACCATCTCCCAGACCCTGCTTGAGGAAGCCGAAACCCGTGCACGACAAACAGCCGCAGAGCAGCAGTCTGCGGAATTCACTGTCGAGGTCGCCCGCTTCGACCTTGAAGCCGCCCGCACCGCACTACAGTATTCACTCGCGGAAGACTCCACGACTCGTCCGGTCACGGTGGAACTCCATGCCCCGCTAGCCAGCCGTGTTTTGCGGGTCAACCATGAAAGCGAAGGGGTCGTCAGCGCCGGCGAAGACCTGATCGAAATCGGTGATCCGGGCCAACTGGAAGTCGCCGTGGACGTGCTGTCGCAGGATGCGGTACAAATCCGACCGCAAACCCGCGTGCTGTTTTACCGCTGGGGAGGCGTTGCACCGCTTGAGGGTGTGGTGCGTACCGTCGAACCGGCTGGTTTCACCAAAATCTCCGCGCTCGGGGTGGAGGAACAGCGGGTCTGGGTCATCGCTGACCTGGTGTCACCGCGGGAGGCATGGCGGTTTCTTGGCGATGGGTATCGGGTCGAGGCGCACTTTATCCTCTGGCAGGACCCGGATGTGCTACAGGCACCTGCAAGTGCGCTGTTCCACCATGACGGTGAATGGGCGGTCTTCGTGGTGGAACACGACCGGGCCCGGCGGCACCGCGTCGAGGTCGGACACCGCAACGGACTGGTAGCCGAAATCACCGCAGGACTGCGTACAGGGGACCGTGTGATCACCCACCCTGATGACCGTATCGAAGAAGGCGTACGCGTCCAGGTCCATGATATTCAAAGCTAACCGGGCAACCGTCAACGGCGCGGCACGCGCCGGGATGTGAGACTTGACCGTGGTCATTGCATTTCTGCCGGAGAGCGTCAAAACTAGAGGTGGTTATAGAGGAGAATAATATGCAGATACCCTTGCAGGTCGTATTTCATAATATGGAACCTTCAGCCGCCGTGGAGACCAATATCCGCGAAAGAGCAACCAAGCTGGAGCGTTTCTGCGACAAGATCACCAGCTTCCGGGTCACCGTCGAAGCACCTCACAAACATCATCACAAGGGCAACATCTACCACGTTGCGGTCGACATCATCGTACCGGATGCCGAGATCGTGGTCAGCCGCAATCCCCATGAAAATCATGCCCACGAAGATGTGTATGTGGCGGTACGGGATGTCTTTAAAAGTGCACGTCGCAAGCTGGAGGACTACGAGGCGCGCCGCCGCGGCAAGGTAAAGAGCCACCCGGCGGCGAGACCGCTGACTCAACAGGCGTTATAGGACCTGGTGCAAGCCCACATAACGTCGGCGAGCGTAGGCGTCGACGTTTATGTGGCGGCATTTCTCCCACGAGGCGGACATCGGCGTACACGGCTGCGGTGACAGCCCGGAGCAGGCCTTCGAGGAAGCGGCCGTCGCCATGACGGCGGTCATTACCGACCCGGAAAGCGTGGCCTGCCTGGAAACAGTGACGGTCAATTGCGAGGCCCCTGACCGGGAACTGCTGCTGGTCGACTGGCTGAATGCGCTGATCTATGAAATGGCGACCCGGCGCATGCTGTTCCGCCGCTTCAAGGTCGAATTCGATGGATTGTGGTTGCACGGAACCGCCTGCGGCGAGTCCGTCGACCGAACCCGCCACCAGCCCGCCACGGAGGTCAAGGGTGCCACCTACACGGCCCTGGCGTTGTACGAGTCCCCTCCGGGCGAATGGCATGCCGAATGCGTCGTGGACGTCTAGACTAGTGTCCATACACAAACAAATTAACTCGCCGCAGAGACGCAAAGAACACAGAGAATTTACCTCATAAAAGACGAGTAATTACATCTGCGTTGTTTGCGTCTCTGCGGTAAACGGTGTGTATGGATGAACACCAGACCAGTTGCATGAAACAGCCACGCTGGTAGATGCCTCACAGGACACGGCAATGGACACGACGCAGCTGACCCGGGTATCGGAATTCGAGTGGCGCTATGATCAACGCGGCACCATGCGGGTTCCGGGCATCATCTACGCCAGCACGGAACTGGTTCGCGCCATGGATGACAAGGTGCTCGAACAGGTCATCAACGTCGCTTCCCTGCCGGGAATTGTGGAAGCATCCTATGCCATGCCCGATGCCCACTGGGGATACGGCTTTCCCATCGGCGGGGTGGCCGCCTTCGATGCCGATCAGGGTGGCGTGGTTTCCGCCGGCGGCGTGGGCTTCGATATCTCCTGTGGGGTGCGCACACTCCTCACCGGCCTGCGGCGCACCGATATCGAACCGGTCAAGGAACGCCTGGCCGATGCCCTCTACGGCAGCATCCCTGCCGGTCTCGGCAGCACCGGGTGCATTCACCTCGATGACTCCGGCATGGACGCCATGCTCACGGGTGGCGCCCGCTGGGCGGTGAACTGCGGCTGGGGCTACCGCGAAGACCTCGAGCGTATCGAGGAACAGGGGCGCATGGAAGGTGCGCAGCCGCAGGCGGTTTCGGAACACGCCCGTAAACGCCAGCGCGACGAGATGGGCACGCTCGGCTCGGGCAACCATTACCTCGAGGTGCAGGAGGTCAGCGAGATCTTCGATCCTGACACGGCCACCGCTTTCGGCATCAGCCGGGGTAACATCGTGGTCAGCATCCATTGCGGCTCGCGCGGCCTGGGTCACCAGATCGGCACGGAATTCCTGAAATCGATGCTGGCCAGCGCCCGGCAGCAGGGACTTGCCCTCCCCGACCGCGAACTGGCCTGCGCGCCGATTGATTCAACGACCGGCCGGGACTATCTCGCGGCGATGCGCGCCGCGATCAATTGTGCACTGGCCAACCGGCAGATCATCACCTACCTCACCCGCGAGGTGTTCGAGCGTGTCATTCCGGGCACGACACTCGACCTGCTCTATGACGTATCACACAACACCTGCAAGGTGGAGGAACACCTGGTTGATGGCCGGCCGCGCCGGCTCTATGTCCATCGCAAGGGCGCCACGCGCGCCTTCAGCCCCGGGCATGCCGAGCTGCCCGCGGAATTTCGCGACACCGGCCAGCCGGTACTGATTGGCGGCTCCATGGGAACCGCCTCGCACATTCTCGCTGGCAATCGCGCGGCGGAATCCGCAGCGTTCTCCTCAGCCTGCCACGGGGCAGGACGCGCCATGAGCCGGCGCAGCGCCTTCAAGACCTGGATGGGCAGGCAGGTCATCGATGAGCTGCACACGGAGGGCATCCTGATCCGCAGTCCGTCTTCACGCGGCGTGGCCGAGGAGGCCCCCGGCGCCTACAAGGACGTCAACAAGGTGGTCGATGCTGCGCAGGCGGCCGGCCTGGCGCGCAAGGTGGCAAAACTGCGCCCGGTAATCTGCATCAAGGGCTAGCAGGAAGGCCCATACCTGAGGCAGGAATGGCGGGGTTAGTCAGGACCTGAATGTTATTTCCGGACCTGATTAACCCTGATACTCCGCTACGGCGGACAAGGGCGGCACCCGGGCCGGGAACCGCAGGACACAGCGAAACCGTATCGCTGCAGGCTCGACTGCCGCTGTCGCTACGGGCATCCTACCCTCACGCGACACGTGCACATCCATGTGTATCTTCCATGTGACAGACGGTCTTGCGGCCCCGGCCCGGGCGTCACCTGTCAACATTGGCAGCGGGTGTCTGGTGGCTGAGTTTCAGGGATAATCAGGTTTCCAGGTGACCCTGGTCAATAAGAACCTGCCACCCCGATACATACTATATTTATGAAGCGGTTGATTCATTCACCATGTTCATCGCGCTGCAAGAATTAAGGATACGCAGATATTGATAGCGAGGGATACCGAGAACAGTAAACAGATTTACCGGGCAACACGGTAACGACGTCATATTCCAATGAGGAGGCATCATGTCCAAACCCTGGATTGTAGTAGCAGACCAAAGCAAAGCCCGAATTTTCACTGTCGACAGCCCGCGCGGCCCGTTGCAGGAGCTTGAGGAACTGGAGCATCCGGAAGGACGCGAGCGCATTCAGGAACTCACGACGGATCTGCCGGGACGCGCTTTCGACAGCAGCGGTGTAGGTGGTCGCCATGCCATGGGAACGTCGGTGGACCCGAAAGAGCAGGAGGCGATTCGATTTGCCAAGCAGATCGTCGAACATGTGCGATCCGGATGCACGCAGGGCCGTTGTGATCGCCTGCTGCTGGTGGCGGGACCGTATTTTCTCGGCCTGCTGCGCGAGCACTTGAGTCCGATCAACGGTGTCGAGATCACAGAGATCGGCAAGAACCTCGGACAGTACAGCAGCCATGAAATCCGCTCACATCTGCCGGAGCGCCTGTAAGCGGATCGCGCAGCTTCGGCAGGGAATGAGCGTTGCAGTTAAGATGCCGCGAGCCACGTAACCAGCAATCCAGACGCCGCGGCCAGTAATCCGGACGACTTGTCAATGCTGATCGACCAGTCTGGCCGTCTGGCGGGAACCCGCTGCCTGCACCTGGTGAAACGGGTGAATCCCGTGTGGCAGGATGTGCTTGCACAGGTATGCGCGCTGCGCTGTGCTTATTGTCGCCATCACCACGGAGCTGATGAAGGAGGAAAATCTCGGACGGCTGCGCAACGAACTCTATTGCCCTGCCATCCTCGTCAAATAATCCACGGCGCCCCCATCCGTTCCGGGCACCGGACCTTTTCCGGGACCGTGCTTACATCAGACGCCCGTAATAACCGCGTTCGGCGTTTTCCAGCAGTTTCTCGAACTGATCACCGCTCACCCGGACCACCGACTCATGGTCTCCGGATTCGAAATACACATCCGTTTCGGCAAGCAGGCTCTCGTCGACGAAGGTTTCCACACCCCAGGCCGGCCCTAACGGCGGAACGGCGCCGGTTTCGCAATCGGGAAACAGATCGGTCAGTTCAGCCTCCGACGCCATCACGACATCATGTCCGAACTGCTGGCGCAGCAGACCCATATCGACATGCTCGGCGGACGGTACCACCACCATCAGGTAACGGCCATCATCCCGGATAACGACCGCCTTGGCGAGCTGCATGCCAGGGACATGTGCCTCCTCGGCTGTTTCCATGCTGCTGCCTGTATGCGGATGCGGGATAAGATCATAACTTGCGTTGTGCTGGCTGAGAAATTCTTCAAGCGTAATTGACATGGTCATTTCAACACCTCCTCCTTTACCCCTCCCGGCCTTCTCAAGGACGATTCTGACAAATTGCATTTTCGGACATGTCGGGTAACACCGGCCTGGCGTGCGACGCCTCACGGCGATTCAACAATGACCTGCTGCATCGATGATCAAGCCCCCCGGCTGGCCAGTCACAATAATACTAGTCCACCCCCACCTTTTCTGCATTGATGCATATCAACATGCAATCAACCGGTTACAGGTGTCCCATGCGGGCCGGACCCTGCCGGGCACGTTCACCCCGGCGGACTGTTGCCCCAGGTGGTGAACGGATTCGCGATCAGGGAGGCATTGTAATAACGCGCATCATCGGTGACCTCTTCACCGATCCAGTCCGGCAGAATGACAGTTTGATCCGCCCTGGCAAGCTCAACCTCGGCGATAACCAATCCGGCATTTTCGCCCTCGAATTCATCGACCTCCCAGAGCAGCCCGGCATGTTCGACAGGGTAGCGGATCTTTTCGATGATCGGCTTCAGACAGAGAGTGTCCAGCATCTCGTTGGCATCCTCCACCGGGATGGGGTATTCATACTCGGGGCGCGTTATGTTTACCGTCACCCCCTTGACGGTGATAAAGCCCCTGCCGGCAGCCACCCTGACGCGGACAGTGCGGGTCGGGTCCGTTGACAGGTAACCCTGCCGGTAACGGGTTCCCTTGCCCGGCATACGCCAGCTGTAATTTCTGACCAGATACTTGCGTTCTATTTCCAGTGGCATAGTAATTCCAGGGGGATTCATCCCCCGGTCGGCAAGCGGTGTCGGGATTGTTTCTATTCCAGCCAGACCCGCATCATTATCGCATTTAAGGCGTCCCCGGGACCATTCCATGATACCCGTCGGGTCGGCGCGCCACCGGGTGCACGAGGCAATTGCGGCTGATTCATTGCAACCCTGTCGAAAGTTACGGTAAAGTCTGATGCACTGACGCTGCCGTTACGCAAGCGTCTGTAAGAAATGCATATATAAGCGTTTACAGATATACCTTCCTGCCAGTCTGCCCAGGAGCAGAGTCGCCGGTCAAGAGGAGCACGCACAGTATGAAGTTATTCCCCGCCATGACTCTATCCGGCTTGCGCAACGTACTGCACCAGAAAAAACAGGTAAAAAACGCACGACAGGATCAGCAGACCGATATTACCAAAACCGTGGAACGGGTCGTCGATGTCGTCGACGGCAGAATACGACTGATCAGCGGTTACCGGAAGAAACTTCAGCATGTCATCACAACTTCCCTTGAGTATTCTGATTCCCTGATCGACCAGTTCCCCGGGGCCATCGAGGTCAGCAGCAGGACATTCGTCTCCGACCCCTACGTCAATGCCTTTTTTTCGAACACCCGGGATGTGCAGACGATTTTCTCGCGGAGTTCCGAAATACGGGAGTTCATGGAAGATTATGCCTACGACGAGTTCACCCAATGCTGCGCCCTGTTGTGCATGCACAAGGCGGAAAAAACCGTTCTGGGCGTTGAACTCACCGGCGACACCCTCAGGAAGGACGTGAAGCAGACTGCGGTGAATTTTACCGATCACCGGATTTACTCACCGGCGCCGAACGAAATGCAAACACGCCAGGGGCTGAAGCGATGCCTGTTCGAAGGTCTCGTAACCAACACGCTGGAACGCGTCATACAGCTCAAGCTGTCAAACCAGCGTCTGCAACAAGAACGCCAGATACTGCAGTCACGATTGCGACACGCCCAGTATCTGCTGGGACGGCAGACCGACCGGCCGGTAAACGAGGACGACTGCAAGCGTGAGATTGAAGAAACACGTTTGAAGCTGGAAAAAACCGAGCAGGACCTGAGAAAAATTCACCTGGCAACGCCGCAGGTAAGCCTTGAGCAGGTCATCGAGGTGTTCAGCAGTCCGGAGAAATTCGTTCGGTTGCAGAAATCGACGCTCAGGCTGAACAAGATGGGAATCAAGATCGATGAGTCGACCAGGCAGCCCTGCAACACGCTTAACCTGACCGAGGTCAGCATTGGTGAAGAACTGTCCCGCGTCGTTACCCTGGCCAGATTCCCGCGCGATGAATTTCTGTCCCAGCCGTTTGTTCCCACACCGGAAATCCCGGTACCTTATGCCACGATGTGATCATCGGTAACAGACCCGCCGTTTAACGCCGGTATCAGTCAAACGCCTCATGCGCGGCAAAACCTGATCTGCCGCCACGTCCACAGTCGCGCCAGCCGCAGACGCAGACCCGTCTTCGCATCGATCCGGCCGCCAGCTGCCGGTCTCCTCGCCTCCTCTTGTCGGGACATAGTTGATATACTGGCTGCAGGCATCACCAGGCGATTCTGACAATGGACAAAACACCGGCAAGTATTCCGGCTCCGGCGCGCACTGCCGGCAGCAGGCAAACCGCTCCCCGCAAAAAGGCTCCGGCATCCACCCCGGCACCGGACAGGAAAACCGCCAGCGAAGCCGGCACGCTCCGTCCTGACGTCATCGACCTCGACGCCCCCGAGTTATATCTCAACCGCGAACTGACGTGGCTGGAGTTCAACCGCCGCGTGTTACACATGGCCGCGGATGAACAGACACCTCTGCTCGAGCGCGTCAAGTTCCTGGCCATTGTCAGCGGCAATCTGGATGAATTTTTCATGAAGCGCATCGGCGGACTGAAACAGCAGATCGCCGCGGGCCTCAACACACAGACCGTCGACGGGCGCACGCCCATGGAGCAGATGCAGATGAGCCAGGTCATGGTGCGGGAACTGCACCGCGACCAGAACCGGATTTTCTACGAGCTGCTCGAACTGCTCGACGCGCAATCGATACGCCTGGTCAGGTACACGGATCTTCCGGACCGGGAACGGGAAGAACTGCGCGAGCAATTCATCACCAACATCTTTCCCCTGCTGACACCGCTGGCCATGGACCCGGGCCATCCGTTTCCGTTCATCTCGAACATGGCCCTGAACCTGCTCGTGACCCTGTCTTACCCCGGCAGCAGCGGCAGTCACTATGCCCGCGTCAAGGTGCCCATGGTGAAGGACATTGCGCCGCGCTTCGTGAGCGTCGGCAACAGCACCACTTTCGTCAAGCTCGAGGACCTCATTTCCAACAACCTGGACCTGCTGTTCCCCGGAATGCAGATCATGTCCTGCGAACTCTTCCGGGTGACGCGCAACGCCGTCGTCGAAATCGAGGAAGAGGAAGCGGATGACCTGCTGGCAATGATCGAGACCGAGCTGCGGGATCGCCATTTCGCGCCCATCGTACGCCTGCAGGTCGACAAGGGCATGGACCCGACCCATCGGGGCATGCTCGCCGCGGAACTCGGCCTCAACGAGGAGGCCGACGTTTTCGAGGCAGAGGTGCTCATGGGCATGCGCGACCTGTTCGAGATCGCCAGCCTGGATATACCCGAATTTCACGACCCGCTGCACAAGCCGATAGACCATCACCGGCTGGCGCATGACAGCCGCAATATTTTTCATATCATCCGGGAGCGCGGCGCACTGCTGCTGCAGCACCCCTATGAATCGTTCAGCACCAGCGTCGAACGGTTCCTGCGCACGGCGAGCGAGGATCCCAAGGTGCTGGCGATCAAGATGACGCTCTACCGCACGTCCTCGGAGAGCAATATCGTCGAGTCGCTCATCAAGGCGTCGCGCAACGGCAAGCAGGTGGCGGTTCTGGTTGAGCTCAAGGCGCGCTTCGACGAAGCCGCCAATATCCGCTGGGCACGGCGCATGGAGCAGGTCGGCATCCACGTCACCTATGGCGTGGTCGGTCTCAAAACCCACAGCAAGGTCATCCTCGTCGTGCGCAAGGACTACAACGGCCTGCGCCGCTATGCCCACATAGGCACCGGCAACTATCACGCGGGAACCGCCCGCCTGTATTGCGATCTCGGCATGCTGACCGTCGATACCGGGATCACCCAGGACCTGACCGAACTGTTCAACTACCTGACCGGGTACTCACCGCCGCCGCGCTATCGCAAGATACTGACCTCGCCCTACACCCTGAAAAAAGCGCTGCTGGACAAGATCGATCGCGAGATCAAGCTGCATTCCAGCGAGACTCCGGGGCTGATCCAGCTCAAGATGAACGCCCTGGAGGATGTGGACATCACCCGTGCGTTGTATCGTGCAGCCCAGGCGGGCATAAAAATCGACCTCATCGTGCGGGATACCTGCCGCCTGCGCCCGGGCATTCCGGGTTTCACGGAAACCGTCCAGGTCATCAGCGTACTGGGAAGATTCCTGGAACATGCACGCATCTATTATTTCAGGAACGGGGGCGACGAGGAGTACTTCATCGGCTCCGCCGACCTCATGAAGCGCAATCTCGAGAGCCGGGTGGAAGTGGTCGCGCCGGTAGAGGATCCGAAACTGCGTCAGGAGTTGCGCCTGACCATCGATGTCCAGCTATTGAGTCGCAGGAACGTCTGGGAGATGCAGGCGGACGGAAGCTATATCGCGCGCGAGGAGACAACCGGCAAGTCATCGCGCAGCTCCCAGGAAACCTTCATCGAACTGGCGCAGAAGCGCATGTCCGCGGCCTCAAAGCATCAGCAGGCGAAACTGCGCCAGAAACTGCTCTATCATTTCCACAAACGCCTGCAAAAAAACGGTTGATGCCGACGGTGCATTGAACATGAAGCCCGGGGCGCAGTTACAGGTTCGCGGGCAGACCTGCTCCTGCGTATATATTTATCAGGAAGTTGCGGGAACCATCAGGGATGCCCAGCACAAGCCATCCCCGCGAAAGCCGGGATCCGGTAACCCGTCTAACATGCCCAGACTGGATTACCGGCTGCGCCAGAATGACAGACCAGGATAAGAGATGATTTGATAGTGCCCGTCCATTAACACCATTCTCACCGCAGAGACGCAAGGGACGCAGAGATATTCTTTAACGAAAACAATTAAAAACTTTGCGTTCTTTGCGTCTCTGCAGTGAGTTAATTTCTTTATGAACGGTCACCGGGCAAGCAATATGAATGGCATAAGGAGAACAACAAATGACTCACAAGATGAAACCACAACCGATCCTGGTACCCGTGGATTTTTCACCCTGCTCCGAGGAAGCGCTCCTGTATGCGGCGGATCTTGCGGCCGCACTGCAATTCCCGCTGATCGTACTGCACGTCGTCCATGACCCGGGACAGGCACCCGGCTACTATGCGATGAAGGGAAGGAAAAAGCAGCTACGGCGCATGGAAGACATCGCCGCCGAGATGATGGAAGAATTCATTAACGAAATGAAAAAGAAGCACCCGGATCAACCCGCCATGGCAACGGCCGAAACCAGTCTGGTTGTCGGGCTCCCCGTCACCCGGATCCTCGAAACCGCGGAGAAGGTCAAGGCCGGGATGATCGTGATGGGCAGCCAGGGGCGCACCGGGCTTGCCCACGTGCTGCTGGGATCGAAGTCGGAGCAGGTGGTGCGCCTGGCCCCGATCCCCGTGACCATCGTCAAGGCAAAGACAAAGGCGAAGACGAAGACGAAGACGAAGACCAAGCCCGGCGCCGGGGATAAAAACTAGACGCATGAGACGGGGATATGATGGTTTATCCGCCCGGGACGGGACCTGACGGCGCAGAGTTCCGCGTACCGTTCCTACTGGCATCCCATTGGCAACGGAGGCACACCGAATAGTGAATAATAACGGCTGTGTGTCCCATGTGATTCCGTGGCCATTTACCACGTTCTGGGCTTAAACATATGACATTTCATTCAGGACCAGCCCGAACATCGGGTATCACGCCTGCATCATGCCTACTGGCATGCGCCATGCTGGCCGGCCTGGCGGCAATGCCGGTACTGGCCGCCGGTGGCGACGCCGGTGAAACCGACTGGGGCAACATGGGCATGTCACTGCTGGGCGGGCTGGCCCTGTTCCTGTTCGGCATGGACCAGATGGCGGACGCCCTCAAGGCGATCGCCGGCGAACGCATGAAAATGCTGCTTGCCAGGCTGACCACCAACCGCTTCATGGGTGCACTGACCGGGGCCTTTGTAACCGCCGTCGTCAATTCCTCTTCCGTCACCACTGTCCTGGTGGTGGGGTTCATCACCGCCGGCCTGATGTCCATGTCGCAGTCCATCGGCATCATCATGGGCGCCAATATCGGTTCCACCATCACCGCCCAGCTCATCGCCTTTCAGGTCTCCAGGGCTGCCTTGCTCATGATCGCCGCCGGATTTGGCATGCTGTTCCTCTCCCGGCAGGAAAGAATCAGACAGTACGGCAGCATGCTGATGGGACTGGGGTTGGTGTTCTTCGGCATGGGCATCATGAGCGATGCTATGGCGCCGCTGCGCAGTTTTCCGCCGTTCCTCAATCTGATGGTTCACATGGAAAATCCCCTGATCGGTATCCTGATCGCGGCGATCTTCACCGGGTTGATCCAGTCATCGGCGGCGACCACCGGCATCGTCATCGTGATGGCGGCACAGGGCTTCATCACTCTCCAGGCCGGCATCGCCCTGGCCTTTGGCGCCAATATCGGCACCTGCATCACCGCCCTCCTGGCCTCTATCGGCAAACCGCGCGAGGCGCTGCGCGCTGCCATGGTTCACATCCTCTTCAACGTGTTCGGCGTGTTGCTCTGGTACCGTTTTATTCCCCAGCTGGCGGAATTCGTCACCTGGCTGTCGCCCGCCTATCCGCAGCTCTCCGGCAGCGCACGCCTGGCTGCCGAAGCGCCGCGCCAGATCGCCAATGCCCATTCCACGTTCAATGTAGCGAATACCTTCATCTTCATCGGCTTCGCAGGCCAGTTTGCCCGTCTCGTGGAATGGCTGATACCGGACAAACCGCTGCCTGAGGAGTTAATCATTCGACCCAAATACCTCGACGAGGAACTGCTGGATACCCCGTCACTGGCGCTGGGGCGGGTGCGGCTGGAGATCGGCCACGTAGGCAGCCGGGTCATCGAGATGCTGGAACGGATCATGCCGGCGATACTGGCCGGTGACCGCATGGCCCTGAAGGTGGTCGCCCGAATCGACGATGATGTGGACATCCTGCACGGTCACATCGTGACCTATCTGGGGCGCATCAGCCAGAAGGCGCTGACGGAAGAACAGACCCGTGAACTCGTCCATCTCATGGATGCCGCCAACAACCTGGAAAATATCGGCGACATCGTGGAGACCGATCTGGCGTATCTGGGCAACCAGCGCATCCAGCAGGGCGTGTCGATCAGCGTGGCAACACAGGACGTGCTCAAGAAACTGCACCATAGTGTGATGTCAACCGTGGAACTCGCCATCGACGCCGTAACCGAGAATGACCAGCATGCGGCGCAGGAAATCATCGCCATGAAAACGGATATCGCACGGCTGACGGATTCGGCCGCCATGCACGAGACCCGGCGGCTGGTCGCCGAGGAGCCGAACCGGCTGGCGGCCTACACCGTGGAAATGGACGTTATCGAGAAACTGAAGCGCATTTACTACCACGCCAAGCGCATCGCGAAAGACGTCCAGCCGGAGGAAGAGAAGGAAGCGAAGGAACGGGTCGCCTAGCCAGTTACCAGCGGACGCGGACCTCCTCGATGACCCGGGTCGAACCGCGCTGGATGGTAAAGGTCACATTCTTGTAGTGTATGGTGGTCCCCACCGCGGGCACATCGTGCACCCGCTCGAGCAGGAATCCGGCAAGACTCGCATACTGTCCCCGCGGCAGCTCGATCTCCAGTTCATCGGCAAGCATACCGGGATCGATGCGGGCGCTCACCAGGTAGTCGCGCTCACCGAGTTTGCGCATCCACCGGGTGGCCGACTCCCGGACATCGTACTCATCCGAAATATCCTCGACGATCTCCTCGATGATATCTTCCAGCGTCACGATGCCCTCTGCGCCGCCGAATTCGTCGACGACAATGGCAATCTGGTGGCGCTCGCGCTGCATGTCCAGCAGCAGCGCCTGAATGCTTCTCGATGGCGGCACGTAGTCGGCAGGCTGTATAAACAGCCTGATCGGCGCATCGGGGTCTGCCCCCAGCAGTTCCAGGGCATTTATCACGCCCACGATCCGGTCAATGCGCTGTTCGTAGACCGGAAATCGCTTGTGGTCTTTCTCCCTCGCCAGCCGCATCGCCTCCGCGCAGCTGGCCTCCTGCTCGATGCCGACCACATCGATCAATGGCGTCATGACCTCACGCACCGGCGTTTCCTCGAAATTGAACAACCGGCGGATCATCACCTTTTCATGCTGGCGTATGTCACCCCCGCCCGTGGACATGTGCAGCAGCGTGGCGATCTCCTCGCGCAGGGTAAACGGACTGCCCTGACCGGTTTCACCCACCACCCTGACAATGAAGCGCGTCAGCAGACTGAACACGGCCAGCAGGGGAAAAAATAGCCACGAACAGAACTTCAGCAGAAAGATCGCGCGCGGCGTGTAGAGATCGGCGCGCTGCTGGAACACGCTTTTGGGTACGATCTCGCCGAACACCCAGATCAATGGCGCCATCAGCACGACCGCGAACCAGCCGCCGGTCTCCCCGAACAGCTCGATCATGAGCGCCGTCGCCAGGGTGGTGTTGGTCACAACCGAGATGTTGGTGCCCACCAGCGTCGTGGAGAGCAACCATTCCGGCTTCTTGAGCATGGCAAGCGCAAGCCGGGCTCCGCGGGAACCCTTGGCGGCATCATGGCGGAGCCTTACCCGGTCGGCGCTGACGACGCCGATTTCCGAACCCGAGAAAAAGCCTTCGAGGAGTATGCAAACCAGCATGATCCCCAATGTAAGAAGGATATCGTCCATCGGCTATTCCCGGTCTTCTCCTGTACCGGAGGGAACCGCAGCGACCCGGGATAGCGTAACGGCGTTCATATCAGAGGCGCTGGGCAGGTCGCCGAAAATGCATTCCAGTAGATCCTCCATGGTGATCAGCCCCGTCACCGTGCCATTTTCATCCAGCGCCAGCGCCGTAGACAGCCGACGCTGGCGGAACTGGTGGAAAAGATCCGCGGCGGGTTCGGAATCCGGCACGTACAAGGGTTCTCGCAACAGGCCTTGCAATCCGCCCGGCGCCACGGTAAGCGCCGCCGTGTCCAGACCAAGCAGATCCCGGGCATAGAGTACCCCGAGGATAGTGTCCCGGTTGCCGTCGTAGACCGGCACCTTGGTGTGACGGGTGCGATGCAGTTGCCACACCATCTTCGGCAACGGCATGTCCGCAGGCAGAAAGAAGATCCCGGAACGCGGCGTCATTACCTCCGCAACCGTCTTGTTGCCGAGATCGAAGATCCGGTTGATGTACTGCGCCTCCATCGGGTCGAGCACACCCTCGCCGACCGCTTCCTTCGCCAGGGTGCGCACCATATCTTCGGTGACGATATTGGAACGTGAACGCTCGCTGCCGACGACCAGCGTGGTCATGCTGTCCGCCACGGAACGCACCGCACGGCGCAGCGGGGTGATCAGAATAGCGAACAACTCGATCGGTCGTGACAGGAAACTGGCGAATACGGTGTTGTTGCGTATGGCCAGCGTCTTGGGCGTGATCTCGCCCACCAGCAACAGGATGGGCACCATGACGAAGATATTGACCAGCTTGTCCTCCGCTCCCAGCAACTCGATGACGATCACCGCCGATAGTGCCGAGGCGGCCACGTTGACGAATTCATTGCCGATCAGGATAGTGACGATCAACCGCCGCGGCTGGCTCAGCAGGCGTTCGATCAGGTGGACGCGCGGGTTCCCGTCACGCCGCATCTGCTCCAGCTGTGCGCGACTGAGCGAAAACAGGCTGGTCTCGGAACTGGAAAAGAATCCGGACAGCGCCATCAGTACCATAAACAGGACCAGTTCAATCCAGAAAGTGATGCCCATTCCAGCCCCCGCTGACTGACCTGCCGGGGTAGCCGGCCAGACATTGCTTATTCGGTAACAATAGTGCCAGAATTGCGATCCACCCAGGGAAAACCATCCAATCGTGAACTGTTCGCGTGTTGTCCGTGCTGAACTACACCCCCCCGATAAAGGTATATAGCAGGTATCACCGCTACCGGACAAGCGACGTGACATAATGGCGATGCGTTCCGAGTTTATTATCCCTAATGGACTGGATATCAGGGAGTTGCAGGCCAGGCTTCAGCACGGCATGCGCCTCGAAGCGGAGCCGCCTGCGGTGGAGCGGCGCACCAGCTTCGACAGCTTCGACTGGCGTGTGCATGGCAACGCCGCCATCCTCGAGGGGATCAACGACGGGAAAAAACACCGGCTGGTATGGCGCCCCCTGTCTGCAGACAAGCAGCGCGAACAGGCCATTCTCGCTAAGGCCCCGCGCTTTGCCCGGGAACTGCCGCCCGGCCGGTTACATGATCGTCTTGAAGCGATCGTGGAGATGCGCGAGCTGCTGCCGCTGGTCACGATCACCTCCAGGCTGCACACCCTGCGGGTGCTGAACAAACTCGACAAGACCGTGGCCCGCGTGGCTTTTCAGGAAAACTCGGCACGCCGTCCCGGGGGTGCCAGATCGTTCAAACTCGACCGGCGGGCCGTCGTGATACCGGTAAGGGGCTATCAGAAACCCTGCAAACAGCTTGTCAAGGCGCTGAAGGATCTGGGCCTGACGCTGGCGGGCGGTGATCTCATGCTGACAGCCCTGGCGAGGGTCGGACTCACACCGGGCGGCTACACGCCCCGGCTGAACCTGGAGCTCGAGAGCGGCATGCGCGCCGATCAGGCGGCAAGACGCATACTGCTGCGACTGCTTGACATCCTGGAGGCCAACGAGGCCGGCGCCCGCGCCGGCACCGATACCGAGTTTCTGCATGATTTCCGCGTGGCCGTGCGCCGCACGCGCTCCGCGCTGACCCAGATCAAGGGGGTGTTGCCGCTGCGCACGGTAAACCACTACAAGACCGAATTCGCCTGGCTCGGCCAGGTCACCACGCCGGTACGGGATCTCGATGTCTACCTGCTGAATTTCGATTCCTACCGCGCCAGCCTGCCCGCTTCCGCCCGGGCGGATATCGAGCCGCTGCGCGATTTCCTCATCAGGCACCGGCGCATTGAATACCAGGCCATGGTGAAGTCGCTGGACAGCTCGCGCTACCGCCGTCTGGTCAACAACTGGCGGGAGTTCCTCCGGCGGCCCGTACCGAACCGTTCATCCCTGTCCAGCGCGACCCGGCCCGTGCTGGAGGTCGCCTGTGAACGGATCTGGCACATCTATCAACGCGCCCTGAAACAGGGACGCGCCATCGGGGCGGATTCACCGGAAGAGGCGCTGCATGAACTGCGCAAGACCTGCAAGAAACTGCGATATCTTATGGAGTTCTTCCAGAGTCTCTTTCCGCCACGGCGTATCAAGTCACCGATCCGCGCGCTCAAGGCGCTGCAGGACAATCTGGGTGAATATCAGGATTGCACCGTACAGATCGAGACCCTCAAGCGGTTCAGTCACCAGATGGTGGCCGAGGGCGATATACCGCCCGACACACTGCTCGCCATGGGCATGCTGATCGACGAGCTGGAACGGCGCCAGCAGGCGGCGCATGAGGAATTCGCGGAGCGGTTTGGAAAATTCAACTCGTCCGCGAATCATGCCCATTACCGGGAGCTGTTCACCGGATGTAGCCCGGTCGCAGGGGAGGCATCGGCGTGAAGGTGCTGGCCACATACAACATCAAGGGCGGCGTCGGCAAAACCGCGACGGCCGTCAATCTCGCCTACCTGGCCGCGCGCGAGGGCGCGCCGACGCTGGTCTGGGACCTCGACCCCCAGGGCGCGGCAAGCTTCTACTTCCGTATCAAGCCCAGAATCAAGGGCGGCGGCAAACGCCTGGTCTCGGGCAAGCGCGAACTGGAAGACTGCATCCGGGGTACCGACTACGAAGGACTCGATCTGCTTCCGGCGGATTTTTCCTACCGCAACATGGACCTCTTCCTGGAACACACGAAGAAGCCCTCGCACCGGCTGCACCAGCTGCTGGAACCGCTGGCCGGCGAATACGATTATGTGTTTCTGGACTGCCCTCCCAGCATCTCGCTGGTGTCCGAGAACGTATTTTACGCCGCCGATGCGGTGCTGGTGCCAACCATACCGACGCCGCTGTCACTGCGCACGTTCAGGCAGATCAGGAAATTTCTCACCGCGCGGGATCCCGGCTCCCTCAAGGTGCTGCCCTTCTTCGCCATGACCGACCGCCGCAAACAGCTGCACCGCGCGATCGTGGACAATCCGCCCGTCTATATGACCGGCCTCCTCAGGACATCCATTCCCTATACCAGCGAGGTGGAACGCATGGGCGTGTTCCGTGCGCCGCTGGGAAGTTTCGCGGGACGGAGCTGGGCCGCGCAATGCTATGAGAACCTGTGGGCCGACGTGAAACAACAGCTCACCGGACCGGGCGGCACAGTTCCGCTGTGACTCCCCGGTAGCAGATCATCACCGATGCGTCATAAAACTGTCACCAGATGAAGAAGGCCGGCGTTTGTGGCGCTGCGGCAGGTCAATACGGGTATAATGCGAAAAAATAATGGTTCTCTAACGGTTTTCACACATTCATACCTTCGTTTGTCAGCCGCGATGTACTCCCCGGGAGCGACACGCAGGTCGAACCGGGTATGTTCGAGCGGAAGGCCGGATCCGAAACCACGCAGTGACTTCCTCACAGAAATTCAATCAATCGAAGGGGTATCCACACAATGAAAGCGAAACGGATTATTGCACTGGCGCTGCTGGCCGCCGGACTGAGCTCCACGCTGGCCGTCCAGGCCCGCACCCTGATTCAGAACAAGGGCTCGGACACCCTGGTCAATGTCGCCCAGGCCTGGGCGGAAGCCTACCCCGAGGTCAACCCCGAGGTCGCCGTTGCCGTCTCCGGCGGCGGCTCCGGCACCGGCATCGCCGCCATGATCAACGGCACGGTGGATATCGCCAACGCCAGTCGCAAGATGAAGGAGAAGGAAATCCAGTCGGCCGAGGCCAACGGGCAGCATCCGATCGAGCATGTGGTTGGATTCGACGCGCTGGCCGTGTTCATCAACAACAACAACCCGATTACCGCACTCTCCATCGAACAGCTGCGCGACATTTACGGCCGCGATCCCAAAGCCACCAAATGGTCTGACCTTGGCGTCAAGGTGCCCGGCTGCGACAGCGACGAGATCGTCGTGGCCAGCCGCCAGAACAATTCCGGCACCTATGCCTATTTCAAGGAAACCGTTCTGGGCAAGAAAGGCAAGTACCGCACCGGCACCTTGGACATGCACGGCTCCAAGGAAGTCGTGGATCTGGTGGAGAAGACCGCCTGCGCCATCGGCTACAGCGGTCTCGCCTATGCCACGGAGCACGTTAAAAAGGTGTGCATCGCCACCCAAACCGGCGGCCCCTGCGTCGTGCCCAGCGTCGCCACCGCCAGCGACCACAGCTATCCCATCGCCCGCCCGCTGTTCATGTACACCAACGGCGAACCCAAAGGTGAGATCAAGAACTACCTCGACTGGATCCTGAGCGAGGCCGGCCAGTGCATCCTTCTGAAGAAGGGCTACGCGCCGGTACACGATATCAAGTGTGAATAACAGCAATCGCGGCACGACGGCAGGCTGGGCTGAGGAACAGCCCAACAGGATCCGGCGTGTGTTTGGTCGCACCGCACCCGGCGCCACATCGACGATTCGGCACGCAACCGCGGGATTTCGACCATGAGCCATTATGAAGAACGACTGGAAAAAGACCTGACGCGGATTCGCAAGCGCGTGGCGGACATGGCCACTCAGGTGGAGACGGGGGTCAGGAATGCCATGCACGCCCTGGAAACCGGGAATAACCGGCTCGCCGCGGCAACCGTGCTTGCTGATCACCCGATCAACCGGACCATGCGCGAGATCGACCGGTTGTGTCACAGCTTCATCGCCCTGCATCTGCCCAGCGCCGGCCATCTGCGGCTGCTCTCCTCGGTGATACGCGCCAACATCGAACTGGAGCGCATCGGCGACTACGCCGTCACCATCGCCCGCGAGGCCCTGCAGCTATCGGAACCGCCAGGGGGATCGATGGCCCGTGAACTGGAGCGTGTCGGCAGCGAGACCCGGCTCATGCTGCATCAGGCCATCCGTGCGTTCAACGAACTCAATCCGGATATGGCCAGAGCCACCATGATCATGGAAGAGCATATGGAAAATGACCTGGACATCGTGTATGCCGAATTGATTGCCAGCGACGAACGCGGCGCCGTCAAGAACACCCTGGCGATATTCGCTATCTTCAGCCAGCTGAAACGGGTCGCGGACCAGGCCAAGAACATCTGCGAGGAAACCGTGTTCGCAGTAACCGGAGAGATGAAGGCCCCCAAGATCTACAACATCCTGTTCGTGGACGAGGACAACAGCTGTCAGAGTCAGATGGCTGAGGCCATGGCCCGAAAGTATTTTCCCGACAGCGGCCACTACAACAGCGGCGGATCCCGGCCCGTACGAGCCCTGAATCCGGCCATGACGGCCTTCATGGACAAGCACGGCATTGATATGGGCGCCGCGAGGCCCGGGCCGCTCGACATGACGCCACTGGAACTCACCACCCAGCACGTCATCGTCAGCCTGCAGGGACCGGTCAAATCCTATTTTGAACAGGTACCCTTCCACACCACGCCGCTCGAGTGGGATTTCGCGCCGCCACCCGCCGGGGCTAACGCCGAAGGGATCGAGACGTGGCTTGAAGAGGTCTATCGCGACCTGGGGGTCCATATTCGCGATTTGATGGAGATGCTGCGCGGCGAGGGAGCGCCCTGAGATGACCCTGCCTCAGTCGGCAGCGGCCGCCCGGGCAGCGGACTTCGACCGGCGCAACACCGCCTGGTATATCGACAAGCTGGTGCAGCTGCTGGTGTTCATCGGCGGGATTTCCGCCATCATTTTTGTCATCGGCATTTTCATTTTCATCACCATGGAAGGACTGGGTTATATCCTTAACCGGTTCGATTTTACGGAATTCTTCACCTCCCCCTACTGGTACCCCGCCGACGAGGACGATCCGGAGTACGGCATCCTGGCGCTGATCGCCGGCACGGCGAGCGTCACCAGCCTGGCCATGCTGGTCGCCATTCCGTTTTCACTCGGGGCGGCAATCTACATCGCTGAGTTCGCCAGCGGCAAGACGCGCGAGTTGCTCAAGGTGCTGGTCGAACTGCTGGCCGCGATCCCCTCGGTGGTCTGGGGATTCATCGGCCTGTCCATCATGAACCCGCTGATCATCGAGCTGTTCAATGTCCCGGTGGGGCTTAATGTCCTCAATGCCGGCATCATCCTCGGGCTGATGGCCGCGCCCATCATGACCTCCATCGCCGAAGACGCCCTCAAGGCGGTCCCCGACCGCTACCGGGAAGCCGCCGAGGCGCTGGGCGCCACCCGCTGGCAGGTCATCTACAAAACCGTGCTGCCCGCCGCCAAGAACGGACTGCTCGGCGCGGTATTGCTCGGCGTCGGCCGTGGCTTCGGGGAGACCATGGCGGTGCTGATGGCGACCGGCCACTCGATTAACATCCCGCACAGCATCTTCGACTCGGTGCGCGCGCTGACGGCAACGATCGCCGCCGAGCTGGGCGAGACCGCCGTCGGGTCCGATCATTACCAGGCCCTGTTCACCATCGGCATCTTTCTGTTCCTGATCACGTTCATCATCAATCTCAGCGCCGACCTGATCGTGCGCGGGATACGCAAGAACTGAGCGCCATGTTTGAGGCCACCGGGATCAATCGACGCAACCAGCGCACCCAGCGTCTGTTCGCCATCCTGTTCCTGCTGATGACCGCCCTGCTGGTCGCCCCGGTGCTGCTGATCCTGACGACGCTGGTGATCAAGGGCGGCCCGGCTATTTCCATTGACTTCCTGTTCACCAATCCGACCCAGGGCATGACCGCGGGAGGCATCTTCCCTGCCCTGCTCGGCACTGTCTGGCTGGTGACGGTGGCACTGCTGATCTCGGTCCCGCTGGGGGTGGCGGCAGCCGTCTATCTCAGCGAATACGCCGGTAACAACTGGTTCACCCGGGTGATAAACCTCGCCGTCATCAACCTGGCAGGCGTGCCCTCCATCGTGCATGCGCTGTTCGGCGTGGGCGCCTTCGTGCTGTTCTTCAGGTTCGGCACCAGCATCCTCGCCGCCAGCCTCACACTGGCCATCATGACCCTGCCGGTGGTGATTGTGGCGACCCGCGAATCCCTGCAGTCGGTCCCCCTGGCATTTCGGGAGGCATGCTGGAACATGGGTGCCACGCGCTGGCAGACCATCCGCCGCGTGGTGCTGCCGAACGCCATATCGGGCATTCTCACCGGCATCATCCTCGAGGTCTCACGCACCGCCGGAGAAACCGCACCCATCATGTTCACCGGCGCGGTGTTCTTCACCCCGTTCCTGCCCCAGGGAATCTTCGACCAGACCATGGCCCTGTCGCTGCACCTGTTCGTGGTATCGACCCAGGTGCCTGGCGTTCCCGATGATCTGCCCTACGGCGTCGCGCTGGTGCTGGTTGCTCTGGTACTGCTGATGAACAGCCTCTCGATTGCCTTTCGCATGTATCTGCGGGGGGAAAAAAAATGGTAGGCACCGCGCAGCCCGCTGCGTACGAAAACGCCACGACGCAGCCAAACGTCAAAATCGAGGTGCGCGACCTCGGCATCCGCTACGGACATGCCACCGCCCTGGACAAGGTCAGTCTGCAGGTCCGCGAGCATGAGATCTTCGGCGTCATCGGGCCGGCCAATGCCGGCAAGACCTCGTTCCTCAAGGCGCTGAACCGCATGGACATGTTCACTGCCGGCATGCGCGTGGACGGCGAGATTCTGTTCAACAACCGCGATATCCGCCACCTGAAGAACGTCTATGCGCTGCGCTCGCGCATCGGCGTGGTATTCCCCCTGCCGGTCGG